>JANXVV010000540.1 GCA_025351525.1 Humisphaera sp.
GCAGGCGGATGGGTATGTCGAGAGACAGGGTCAGGTGATTCACATCATGGTCAAGCAGTTGCACGATCGAACCGAATGGCTGGCGGGATACCGCTTCAAATCGCGGGATTTTCATTGAGAAGTTTACATAAATAAAGACGCATGCAGTTACCATCCTGAGAGTCGTCATGCGGCTGCGCCAGACACGCGACGAATAAAAAGAGGCGGCTGGAGGGCGGCAGTCCCCTGCCGCCGCTGCGGCGGTCGAGGACGACCGCCCTCCAAAATCCATTTTCGGAGCAAGGATGAGAAACTACTCGGAACATTATAACAGTCCGAAGATAGAGCCAAGAACAGCCCCGCACTAAACCACGTTTGCCCCTTCCTACGACTCTCTATATCTTTCTTCAGTTCGTGAAAACGCAAATCGACTTCTTAAAACCTCCGGCCACCGATCGTTGGATCATCGCGGTCAGCCTCACTGCACTCTCCGGCATCTTCGGATACTTTCTGATCTACATTTACCATCGCTTCAATCAAGGGCATTTCGGGGATTTCCCGACGTTCTATCACGCCGCCCGCGCGATGCTGGATGGTCGCGATCCGTATGTGCCGGTGGAAGACAATCTGGCCTACGTCTATCCACCGCTGCTCGCATGGCTATTCATTCCGTTGGCGACACTCTCCAAGATCAACGCGGCGAGAATCGTATTCCCCGTCAACCTCGCGAGCGCGCTGATCGCCCTGTTCGTTGCCGCCTTGGAATGGTCCAGGCTGTTTGGGATCCGCCCTCTCACCTTCGCCGGGCTTTGTGCGATCTGCGCGTTGACCGCCCTCATGGGTGAAAATGAACTGCGCGGACAACTCCAGCAGATGGAGACCGACGCTCTCATGCTGCTGATGTTCACCCTCGCCCTGCGTTGGCTCGACCGCCATCCCTTCCGGTGCGGCATGGCGCTGGCGGTGGCGATGAACATCAAATATCTATCGCTGGTCTTCCTTCCCTATCTCCTCCTCCGCCGTCGCTGGCATGCGGCGATCGGCATGGTGGTTTGGACGATCTGCTTCGCCCTCCTCCCGGCGATCACGATCGGATGGAAGGAAGATCTCCGCTGTCTACGCTTCGCCCTCGGGGGTTTGCTCGGATGGATCGGCATCCACCCCGCCACCTCGCAAAGCCATTTTCACCCGATCCACTCCCAAGTCAGCATCTCCGCCACCAGCGGCCTGGCCCGCGCGATGCGCGACCACCACCTTCCCGGCTCCTATGCCCTCATTGCTGCCATCACACTCGTTGCCCTGAGCATCCTCATCGTCTGGGGGATGTATCAAAAGCGCGGATTCCCGATGTGGCAATGGCCCGATGCCGGCGCACAATCGGCTACGCCTTTTTGCGGGTTGGTAGGATTGGAATGGCTCGGCCTGATCGCCGCCGCGTTGGTCTTCAGCCCCCACACCAATACTCGGCATATGATACTGGCGATACCGCTCGAAGCGGCGGCGGCGATGATGTTGCTGATCCCCAGGCCGGGTGTGAATCGCCTGCCGCTCCTGCTTGCGACGACGGGCCTGATCCTCGGTTTCGCCATGCCGTTTCGCGGCGTCTTCAGCGACGGTTTCACCCACGCCTACTTCAAATACAGTCTGGTTTCATGGTGTTTACTGGGAATGTACTTTATGCTGCTACGTTCAGGCCTTCAATATATTTCCAGCCCGTTAATCCCTGAGGGGATCGGAAAATTCTCACGGCTTTTTGGGGGGCTTCGGGGGTTTCTTCCCGGGATCCCTTGGCTTTGCAGGCGGGGCGGCGGGCGGCGCGGGTTGGGTTGACGGGGCGACTTTTTTCGGGGCTTGTGGGGGGAAACCTCCGACCTTCAGTAGGATATTTCGCATGATGTCGGTCGCCGTCGCGGGGCTGTAGCCGAAAATTCCATCGACATCCTGACCGACGATGCCCACGCTTAAATCCTGAGGGCTGTAATAGGCGATGGGCTTCCCGTTCCGCACGATGGCCCGCAGTTGCGGCGCCCTTAGCTTGCCGACGAGCATTCGCTGGGCGGTGCGGCGATAGGTCACTTCCTCGATTTTCGGATTTCCATAAAGCGAATCCTCGAACGACAGCGGAGAAATTGTCTGCTTGGCCTCTTCGCCGAAGAGCGTCGCCAGCTCGGTCTCGGCGGACGAGACGAATTCGCCCGACCCGCCGCAGGCGTCGATCACCAGAACCCCGCCCCCGTCCGTGAACGCCTTCAGTTCCGCCTTCTGCTTTTCGCTGAAATGAAATTTCACATTGCCGGTAAGGTGCGCGAGTTTATAGTCGGCGGATAATTTTCCATCCCCCAATTTGACCGGGTCAATCGTCAGATCCACCCCCTGAAAATTATGCATGTACGCCGCCATGCGCCGCCAACCACCCGGCTCCGGGTTCCAGTTTCCGGCGTATTCCAGGCGGGCAATCTTCATTGCCCGCGTCGATTTCACCGCGATATTTTCAGTGACGATATAGGTCTTCCCCTTGAATCGCGGGGCTTTACTATTCTCCGTGGCGTACAGGAAAATATCCGCCATGATCTGGTGGTACGATTCCCGCCCGCCGAACGTGCGCGTCTGCCAGTATTGGGCCGGGTCGGCACCGGTGAAGATCAGCATGAATTCCCGGCTGCCGTTGCCCACCGCAAGCAACTCCACGGGTTGCTTCCAATCCTTCCGCTGAAACATCTCGGCGGTGTAAATGGGATGATCGGCGGGAAGTTTCCGAACCTCGTAATCCGGAAACAGCCGTTGCGAAAACGACGGTTTTCCCGGTGCGCCCTTGATGATCGAGTTGATGAAATTCGGGTTGTTGCAATCCGCATTGCAGAGGATCAGCCCGCCCTGCTCGACGTACAACCGAAGCTTGTCCTCATCCTCCTTCTTCAACTGCAGCGCCTGATCGCCGGCGATGTACAGGATCGGCGCATCGTGCAGTTCGGAAGCGGGGACATTGAGATTGACGATCTGCCAGTTGTAGAAGTTTTCCTTTTCATGCCCGATGAATCTCGTGACGTTGGCAGCATCGCGCGGGCGCTGATTCCAGTGGGCTTCGCGGATTTTGTCGGCCTTGATCCCTGCGGGCTGCACCAACTCATAATTCAACTTGTTCATCACCACGGCCGCACGTCCGCGAACCATGAACAGCAGGGCGAACGAAGCTCCGGGGATTGGACCGTAACCTTCCCACCTGGGCATCGGGACGATCTTGTTGCATCCCTCGCGATACCAGTCGATCTTACCGAAATATTTGAGTCCGCTGGCGACACCGATGCGCTCGATGCCATACCAGGCGTACAGATTGTTTTCCAACTCGGCGAAATGCTCGCCGATCCATTTGATCCCCGCCTCGATGCCGGCGTTATGTATGTTGCCGGCACACTTGATCCCCTCCATGCCATGCACGTAATCCTGCGTGATGAACAAAGTGGCGACACCGGCGGCGGTCATGGAGATTTTCTCCGGCTCATCCTTGCCCGGTTTGTTCGTGTAAGACCAGCCTCCGGTTTTGTCCTGGTCCCGCAGCCAAGCATCTTCCACCAGTTGCCAAAATTTTTCAGGCACTTCAAACGGCTGCTCCGCTTCGGCGGCGGCCCAGAGACCCAGCACGCCATACTGGCTGACGCTGTGATCGTATCGGCCGCTGGGCGTGACTAGATAGTCGAAGAATCCAACCTGATTGCCCTTGCTCTTCAAAGCCAGCAACAGCAGCTTCGCATCGTGTTCGATGAGCGGACGGGCTTCCGTTTTTGACAGATAGTTCCACACCTGCAATCGCATGCCCAGGGCGTAAACTCCTTTGATATCGGCCTTTTTCAACCATTCGATCGCCGTGCGAAGCCGCTTGTCCTGCGGGCTTTCACCGCTGGCTAAAAGCGCGTATGTGGCGATGGATGTCAAACCTCCCCATTGCCCGCCAGAGACATCCGCTTCACCTTTATCGGTGTCGGCCAGTGCCGACACTTCCCAGGTGCCGTTCTTTTGCAGGTCGTACAGTTGCTTCTTCGCCCGCTCAATCGCCTCATCCACCTGCTCGGGCGTAGCCGCGTGGATCGTCATCGCCGGACCGCAAAGAACCGCGGCAACCATCAGCCCCATGAGCCAGGTGGCCAAGAATGGCTTGCAAGCCCACGCCGAGAACCCGGACTTTCCAAATCGATGCGCCATCGTTTTCCTCATTCGCTATTGGCCTTGCCACATATACAGCACACGCGGTGTTTTGAGAGCATCCAGCAGACCGGCATCCACATTCACGTTCAAACCGTTCACCGTCACTCCGCCCGATGCCGTCGGTGGGACATTTGATTTTGACTCGCCGGTGAACATGTCGAGCAACGAAGGCTGCTCGTGATATTTCACAACCGTTGGCCGCGACAATCCCGCCTGCGTGGCGGCGTACGCGTAGGCCTCATCCGGGAACCCGATCTGATCGACCAATCCCTCGGCCAGCGCCTGCTCCGCCAGATAAACTCGGCCATCGGCGATCTGCTCGATCGGATGTTTCAGCTTCGCACCCCGGCCATCTTTCACGACCTTTTTAAAGCGAAGGTACGCGCCGTCAATCAGACTTTGCAGATAGGCGTTGTCCTTTTCAGTCTCCGGCGAAAACATCGACCCGGCGTTCTTGAACCCAACGCGCGGCGCGGTGACGGTCGATTCGTGGATGCCCCATTTTTCCGCCAATCCGCTCACGTTGTATCGCGGCATGAGCACGCCGATGTTGCCGGTCATGGTGGTGGGCTGCGCGAAAATATAATCGGCGCGGGCCGACAGGTAATACCCGCCGCTGGTTGCCAGGTTGCCCATGGTGACGATGACGGGGGTTGCGGGGTGGGCGATTTTGAATTGGTCGATGCGGTGGTACATCACATCGGAAGGGGTGACCGCCCCGCCGGGGGTTTCGACCTCGATGACAATCGCCTTTACATTCGGATCATGCTCGGCGAGGTTCATGTACCGGTTGAACCGATCGGCCATCGGTTGCAGAATCACCCCGGTGACGGGAATGACCGCGATCGTCTGATGCACATCCCCTTCCTGAATGGAATTTTGCTGAGCCGAGCGCGAGTTCCAAGTGTTGCTGCTTAACAGATAAAGGTTCATCACCAGCGACACGACCAGCACGAACACCGCGATCATTTTGAAAAACGTCCACACCCCGCTTCGTCGCGGCGGGCCAAAGGGCGGCATCATCCCCATGGGCATCCCTGGCATGAAGGGCGGCGGCATGAAACCGCCGCGCGGATCGAACGGATTGGGACCGGGGGGTGGCGGAGGATTCATAGCATTCATTTCGGAGACACACCGTGGCGATGATTCTCAAAGACTACTACTTCTCTTCGTTTAGCGGTGGCGCGGAGGGCCACGCTTTTTGACCGAACGAACACCTTCCGGTTCTAAGTACCGCTAATAATCATACCCGGTGCGATAACGATTTCTCCATCGCCTTGCAACTGATTACGATTTCAACGATTGAATCGTTCATCCGTTGGACGCTGTGGAAAGATGAACCGCCGTGATTTTTCCCGCCGTCCCGCCGCGCGGCGCGAAATGGCCCACCACCGTCATTTGCCGCGGCTTCAGCACCGCCACCAGATCATCCAGAATCGTATTGACCACGCCCTCATAAAAAATTCCCTTGTTCCGATACGCCAGATAGTAGAGTTTGAGGCTCTTCATCTCGACGCAGAAAAGATCGGGGACGTAGGTGAGCGTGATCGTCGCGAAATCGGGTTGGCCGGTCACAGGGCACATGCTGGTGAATTCCGGAAAGACGAATTCGATCTCGTAATCCCGTTCGGGTTTGGGGCTGGGGAAAGCCTCCAGAATCGTGCGCGGCGAAGCGATCTGCCCGTCGCTCAACATCGACTTCTGTCCGAGCTGTTTCACAACCGGCGGCGTGGATTTCGTGTCCATGGGCTTATTGTAGGGGGAATCCCGGCTCGGCTGAAATAGGCGGCTGCGAAGGAGGAGCGCTGCCGGGAGGCTTAGGTTTAAAATCGGATTCCAGAAACTTGATCCAGGTCGCCCGAGGCAACTCGAATGTCAGTCCGAAGTACTCACCCACCAGCGGTTGATCGGCACCGCGATCGACGAGGCGAAGCAGGTGATCCATATTTTTGGCTCCACCGGCGGCATCGGTGTGAATGCTGATCTGATAACTTTTCGCCGGTTGGGTCGTCGGATTTTTCTCCAGATATTTCTCGGCGCGGAACGGATGCAGTGCGGCCAACAGGCCATTCACTTCATTGTCATCCGCTTCGTCTTTCATGCCACCGGCGGCGAACTGCCAGTTGGATCGTCGGGGCAACACGCCATTCAGTGTCAGCTTGTCACCCGGCTGGGGCTTTGCCGGAGCGGTCGTCGGAAGGAACGGAACACCACCGGTGTTTTGGCTGCGGCGGACCATGACGATTTCGGATTTCTTCGCGGCTTGGGTCGCAGGCTGCGTCGTCGCCGGCGCATCGGTCGTGAGCGAAATACGGCTGACTTCCGCCGGATTGATATCGGCCAGCTTCTTGTCGCGCAGATCGAGCGGTTTTTTATTGAATGATTCCAACACCGTCGCCGGCACTTTCGCCACCAGGGCCGGGGCGGACAATTTCACGTACACATTTTCTTTCAGGAGATCGTCGAACGCACCGAAGGTCAGGGTTGTCGTTTCCGGGCCGGTCGCGGGAACGGTGGTCGGTTCCGCCGTCGAAAGTTTGGTGCTGAACGAGACGACCAGCTGCGCCGCCCCGCGCATCGCCGCCGTCGCATCGGTTGAATCATCGACGAACGATTTGGCCTTCAAACCCGTCAGCGTCGTCAGCAAATCCGTGACGGCCACCGTATCCGCCGGGGCCTCGATCGGCTCGAGCATCGTCCAATCATTGCCGGCTTTGACCAGCTTCAACGTCTCACCTTTGCGAACGAAACTGATCTGTTTGATTTCCGTCGCCGCCGTCTGCACCAGGCGGGTGTCGCGGTAGGCTTTGGAGGAACGATCCAGTTTGTCGAGCACATCGGCGGAGATGACTTCCACCGCGCTTTTTCCGTCGAGCCGGGCATACGCCGTATTGCCGACCGCCATCCGATCGCCGATCAGAAGTTTGGTGGTCTTCCCGCCCGCCGTCAGACTGACGGTGAACTGTGGCTTGTCCAACCCGGTTTTAGCTGCGGCGGCTTCCTTGGAATCCAACTGCGCCGTCGAAACGAGATTGACCAGTGCTTCAACCAACCCCGTCGCTTCGGTCGCATCCGCCGGGGCCGCCAGCGGTTCGGTCAACCGCCAATCCTTGCCCGTCTTCTCCATCGCCATGGCCTGACCCGCTGCGGGCGCGATCGCCACCTTCGTCACATCCCCCGCCTGCGGAATCTCCAACAGTTTGCGGGCTTCGACGACTTTCGGTTTGGCGTCACCGGACTCGCGGGTGAAAAGGAGATAGCCACCGGCGGCAGCGAGAAGGATGATGAGGATGACGGTCGTTTTAAAATTCATAGGATGAAATACAGTGTAAGGATTCAAATCCGAATAAGGGAGCAAAGTGGCATGGGCGTCACGCCCTTGCTTCCCGGCCAGCAAATGCACGGGCGGAACCCCCATGCCACCTGAATCTCTTTCCTTCAATCCCGCCGCGCGAACCAGACCATCGCCCCGGCGACGATGACCAGCCCGGGCAGCCCGATCAACAGCACACCGACGCGCCAAAAACTCTGCGCCCCACGGCTCATGTCGCCGATCCGGCTGACATCCATCGCCGCCGGGCTGATGGCGATCATCGTCTCCTGCCGGCTCAGCCAATAGATGCTGTTCATGAACAGTTCGCTGTTGCCGGGGAAACGCCGCGCCCGCGTGCGGCCATCGGGGTCTTGAAAACCGATCACCCCCGATGTCGGCATTCGGCTGGAACCGATCACCACCACCCGCGACTTATCCTTCTCCGCCGCCGCACCGGCGAACAGCGGCGAGGGGATGTCTCCTTTTTCAGGATTGAACTCAACCTTCCCCTCCTGCAGCGCATTGAAATCCGTCTCGCCCCACGCCCTCGGCCCATCCGGCGCCGTCGGCACCGGCATCAGCGCCGACGATTTAACCCCGTTCACCGCCTTCACCTTCACCGGCACCGCATCGATGATAATCCCCGGCAGCGATCGCATCGGGGCGGTCAGTGCATGATCGCCCCAATTCCGAATCGCAAACAGATCGGGGAATTTCAAGATCTCTTCGACCTGATCCCCCTTCGCGCCTTCGGCTTTGATCAGCTCGTGAACGATCAGCGCGTTGGTGTTCACCTCGATCCCGTAATCCTTGAGCGCGATCGCCATGTCATCGGCCTTGGGGTCCATCAGAAACAACGCCGATCCGCCGTTCATCAAATGCTCCGCGACCTTCGGCGAGATGGTCGGGGCCGGGCCTCCCTGAGTCGGGGCGCTCGGTGAATCTACCACCACCCACACCGCGTCTTTGATCTCCGCATCTGTCGGCTCGGGAGCCTGCATCCGCTGCTGCTGCATCGCGGCCATGCCGGTCAGATCCTTGTCCAGCACTTCATAATTGTATTCCCGCAACTGCTCGGACACGCCCGCAAACACCCCGCTCGGCATGAACGGGGGGAAGCCCGCCTGCGTCACCGGCTCGCCGCCCGCCCGCACGAAAACCACTTTCAATTTTTGTGGGTGCTGCATCGACCAGAGGGCGGTCGTGATCATCTGCTCACCGGCAAATCGCGGCGGCACCGGGGCCTCATCCGCCGCGCCGCGCGACCGGCGCGGTTCGCTTCTCCACACTTTTTCATACGGAATGATCTTCCACTCCGACTCGCCGCGGATCAGGATGGAATTGCGCTGGCGAAGCGCCGTGCGCAGATCGTCCAGCTTCAACTCGCCAAGCCCTTTGACTTCCGCCACCAAATCATCGGCGACCTTCTTCATCTCCTGATAGCGCGGGAGGCTGTCGATCATGTATTTGCGAACCGCCTCGGGCATCTCGATCTTCTTATTGTCTTTGACGGCCGTGAACTGCGTCAGGATTTGTCCCCACAATCGAGCCAGCCGCGAGGCGCTACGCTCGACGCTCTCGGTCAATCCTTTGTAGTTGGCCGGTTTCTCCTTCAAAAACTTCGCCGATTCCTCCTGGGCCTCCTGCAATTTCCCCGGAAGGGTGCGGAAACTTTCTGAAACGCCGTAGAAAAACTGCCCCAGATCCTCCGGCAGGTTCGGCAACTCAAGCAGCGGTTTCACCCGCGCCGATTCGGCGGTCGCCAACTCGCCCATCTTTTTGTACTGCCCCGCATAGCTGTTCGCGAACGCCTTGTACTTCGCCACCTGCCCCCCATATTTTTCGACCACCTCCGTCGTCAGATCCTCCACCTTGCCCGGGCTGGAAGTCGGGTCGATATTCTCCACCTCGATGTTCTTGCCTTTGCTCCGATACTCTTCCAAAAGATCCGCCACCTTCTCGGCCTGATCGGCGGTGTCCACCTTCGGCGCGTCGGTCGCTTCTTCATCCGCCGGGGGCTTGGACTTCGTGTACAGGCTGATGATCTTGATCTTCTGCGAATTATCCCGGATCAAATTGACCGTCTGCGGCTTGAGGCTGTAAAGCCCGGTGGCCGTCGTGTCGATCCGCTTCGATTTCCGCTCGCTGAGGTACACCACCAGCACCGCCAGCAGAATGACGACGACCGTCGCGAGCGCGACATTGCCGCCATATTTCAACCAGCGTTCCCGCTGCGATTCCGGTGCCGACACGGCGGCGTCTCTATTTTGCGTCTGGCTCATTGCGTTTTTTCCGATTTTCGTTTGAACACTTCCGCGACTTCTATCTCTCCTGAATCCGGGGGAACCGCGAAGGCGCGAAAGCACGAAGTTAAACGCGAAGTAAATTCATTTTTATTTTCTTCGCGTTTAACTTCGTGCTTTCGCGACTTCGTAGTCGCTTCCTCATTCAGCGAAAAGACAAAATCACTTCCACCGCCGCGATTCAAGCACCTTTACCGTCAGGAACAGGAACACCGACGTCGCGGCGACGAAGAACACGATGTTGCCGCTGTCGATGACGCCTTTGCTGAAATCGGTATAGCGCCGGAACACGGCCTGATCCGCCGCCCCGCGCCAGAAGGCGGACAGCGTTCCCTTGCTAACCACGTAATAGGGCACGATGGTGATCGCGAACAGCAATGCCGCCGCTAGTGCCGCCGCCACCACCTGGCTGCGGGTGAGCGATGAACAGAAAAGGGCTACTGCGATGAACAGCGCACCCACCAGCAGGATGCCGAGGTATCCGCTGACGATCGGCCCATAATCCAGCGGGGCGT
>JANXVV010000576.1 GCA_025351525.1 Humisphaera sp.
CACGCCCTTCTCGCGCACCTCGGCGATCGCCTCCATCATCACCTTGCGCACCTCATCCGGATTTTTACCCTGCATCACCCGCGCGTTGACGATGAAAACCCCCGCGTCTTCCAACGCCATATCGCTGGCTCCGACGCCGACGCACAAGGGTTTTTCGCTGCCGACCAGCAACCGATCCAACCGACTCGACCGCCCTTCCCCCAGAATCGTGCCGAGCAATGTCAACGCATAATGATCGTCCGATTGATATCGCGGCGTCTTGTACCCGATCATCAACGCCGGCAACGGAACGCGCTGCGGCGTCACGGCCATCCGCATCTCCTTCTGCTCCGGTTCCACCGGAATCTCCCGATCGATTCTCCTGCCCTTGGGAATCCAGCCGTAGTATTTCCTCACGAGAGCCCTGGCTTCATCCGGTTGAAAATCACCGGCGATCACCAGGATCGCATTGTTCGGAATGTAGTAGGTGTTGAAAAAATCCTGCAACTCATTCACCGCCGCCGCCTGCAGGTGTTCCATCACGCCGATCGGAGTCCACCGATAGCTGTGGGCGATGAAAGCCGTCTTCAAAAAATCCTGATACATCGTCCCATACGGCTTGTTCTGCCCCATCCGCCATTCCTCCGCCACCACCTTCCGCTCCAGTTTATAAATCTCCTCCGACACCTTGAAACTGCTCATCCGATCCGCTTCAAGATAGAGAGCCATATCCAGATGATTGGAGGGAATGGTGTCGACGTAGACGGTTTGATCGAAGCTGGTGAACGCGTTCGAAATTCCCCCGACCATGCCGATGAGCTTCATGTGCTCTTCGGGTTTTACGTGAGCCGACCCGCGAAACATCATATGCTCGAACATGTGCGCAAACCCCTGCCGATCCGGCCGTTCATCGCGGCTGCCGACGTGGTACAGCACCCGCACATGCACCACCGGCGCCTGATGCAACGGCACATAGATCACCTTCAACCCGTTGTCGAGCGTCTCGGTGGTGAACGAAATATCCTCCGCCGCCCAGGCACAGAGCGTAGTGGCGAGAACAACGGCAAGCGCGATCAGACGACGAATCATCATGCGAGGACTCCAAAAAGTTTTGTGGATCGTAGCCCAGAAAGGACGCGCGGGCGAGTGGAGAAGTCGCAACGCACTTTTAAAAAAGGTCTCCCACCCTCACGCCGGGATCGGAGCCGCAGGCGACGACCCGGATTCCGCAACAAACACTCCACCGCCAAGAACTGAAATTCCCCAAACAAGCCCTGGAAAACAGTAAACTGAAATAATGCCGGTCGATTTAACCCCCGTATTGATGTGGATTGCCGGGATCATCGTTATCTCGGTGCATGTTGCCCGTGGAAGGCTACACCCAATTGCCAAATCCTCCGACAGCCCTCTCCGATGGGCCCAAATCGTACTCACCATTCTCATCGGTTCCATCGCCTGGTCATTCCTCATACTATCCGCCGGGCTGTTCATGGAAGGACATCTATTCACCCCGGCCATCATCCTATTCGCCATATCACTTCCCGTGCTGATTATCGCTTGGAAATCTACCGGACGCAGCCGCGTTGAGCATGAAAATGACGGCAAAACGCCCTGCTCGAACTGCGGCTACGACCTTCGCGCCACACCCGAAAGATGCCCTGAATGCGGGGCATTGGCGGAAATACGATAGACTCAGCTCATGGCGCGCCTCGGTCGTAAGATACTCAATACCCTCATCACCTTGTCCGCGATTTCCTGCATGGCAATCGTCTTCGTTAGTTTCAGCGCCGATTTTCATAAAGTTCGTTTTGTGCCGCGGAATAGCGAACCAGCCCATTTCCAGCATGGCGCGAGCCTGTGGGGAAAATTTTACGCCGAAGGTACGTGCGACTATGAGTTGCTAACAGTCATGGACCGGTGGGTCCCCGGAGTGATGCTCGGTTTACTCGTTTGGGGAGAAAGCTGCGTGATGACTTGGCAAGCCCGGCGGAAACAATCGATGGAAGGATGGTGTCGGCATTGCGGTTACGACCTCCGCGCCACGCCCCACCGATGCCCCGAGTGCGGCGCACTGCCGCATCAATAAATCTCTGCCCCCTCCGCCTGAAATTTCATTGTGGCACAGGCTTCCAGCCTGTGTGCGCGGGCAAGTCTTGTAGGGTCCGCAGTACCCTGCGGACCGTCCGGCGGCAGGAATCAATCGGTCCGCGGGGTACCACGGACCCTACAAGACTCAGTTGAAAGCCGCTCTCAATAAATTGCGGGCAATGTTGTGATGTGGAACTCCACTCGCGCACTCACTCTCCCAACAACAGCCGCAAATCCTGCTCCGCCAACTGCTGCTCCTGCTTCTTTTTCGCGATCTCCGTCTCCCGCCGAACGACCTCCGCATCGTCCGAACCCGGCGGTTCAGGAACGAACAAACCCAGTTGCTTGATCAGGTCGAATGCCAACTTCGCATTCCCCTTCTCGATGGCCTCCTGCACCGTCGTCACCGCCGTATCGCCGATGGTGAGTAGGCGCGACCGCGCCGCGCGGGCCAGATCGCGACGCCACCCGTTCCAGGCGGCGATGAAGTCCGGGTCTTCGCGCAGCCAGCGGTAAAGCGTCCCCCGGCCAACACCCAGTTGTGCGGCGGTGTCGGGCAGACTGGTGCCCGCCAGCATCAGCCCGATCGCCTGCTCCTGCTTGGCGGTGATCGACTGGGTTTCGAGCACTTTGGAAACAGTGACTTTTTTTGCCATGGGGTCTCCTGTAAAAAAACGGGTTGTAAATAACGTCCTGGATTTCAAGAGCGCGGGGTGCCACAGGTCGCGGTACTCCGAGAACTGTGCCTTTCGGCTACCACGATCGGGTAGGAGGGGGCCTTGCGGCCCCCGTCCTCCCACACCACCGGACGTACTCATCGTATCCGGCGGTTTCTTCTAACGGTTTAACAGAATATATCTCTCGGTCA
>JANXVV010000601.1 GCA_025351525.1 Humisphaera sp.
GTTGACCGGCCTATGCGTAAAAGCGCTTGATCCATGCAGTTCTCTTAACTTCCGGATCGTCAACACGGGCTGGAAGCCCGTGCCACGATGGACATTGCAAGCCGCGCCTGGTTTCGATCGATTTCGACACTCCAAATAAGAAAGCACGGGCGAGACGCCCATGCCACTGATTGCCACGATCCACATCCATTCCGTACAATACCAAAAAACCAAGGAACCGACTCCGATGCCCAAGCCGACGATCAGCTTTATCACCGCCAACTATGTCGCCCGTGCATTAAATTATAACGGCGACCTCGATTGGGCCACCCACGATGCCGCCACCACCGGGTTGATCGACGGCCATAGCTTCAGCGCGATCGTCGGTGACATCGCCGCCGCCGGTTTCGATCATATCGATATCTGGACTGCCCATTGCCATTACCTGGCCCATCACGACAGCGATTATCTGGAGGTGGTCAAAGGGCTTTGCTCGGCCTACGACTTCACCCTCTCCAGCTACGCCGGTGGTTTGCGGCCAAGTAAGCCGTCCGAAATCGAAGCCCCTTTTCGATTCATGAAACAGCTCGGCGCGCCGCTATTAGCCGGGGGAATTTTTGGGACGATGTCGGCGCAGGAGGCGATGCCGCATATTCAGGCCGCGTGTGAAAAGTACGACGTTCGGTATGCGTTCGAGAATCATCCCGAAACTTCCATCGACGAAATCCTCGATAAAATCGGGCGGGGACGATTCAGTCGTTGCGGCGTCGCGCTCGATACCGGTTGGTGTGGCCGGCAGGGAATCGACGCCCTGGAAGCCGTCAAGCGGCTGCGTGAACATCTGATGATCGTCCACTTGAAAGACATCGATAAAAACGGTGGCGAGAATACCTGCACGCTCGGCGATGGCATGGTCCCCGTGGAAAAGGTGGTTCGCTTTCTGATCGAGGATGGCTGGCAAGGCTCGATCAGCATCGAGCATTCCGCTTACGACCACGATCCGGTGCCGGAGATCGTCACCAGCCGTAGCCGGCTATTGCAGTGGATGTAAAAAAAGCTGCCGACTCCCTTTAGCCGCGACGCGCTTTCAGGAATGGGGCGTAAATAACTTCCCGGTTTTCAATGGTGCGGGGTGCCACAGGTCGCGGTACTCCGAGACCTGTGTCTTTCAGCGACGCAGCCGCATGAAGTCTGCCCCGAAAGTGGATTCTGGAGGGCGGTCGTCCCCGACCGCCGCAGCGGCGGCAGAGGACCGCCGCCCTCCAGCTGCGTCGCGTATGCGGCGCAGCCTTATGTCGATTCGGAGTACCGCAACCTATGGCACCCGCCTGAGATGCCGCAGCGATTGCGGCCCCGTTCCTCAGAGCGCTTCCAACCGCTGTTGCTTGTCCAACTCCAGCAGGGCATCGATCAGCGGATCCATATGCCCGGCTAAGATCGAGTCGAGATTGAAATTTTTGTCGCCGCCTCCTTCGCCGCCCAGGCGATGATCGGTGCAGCGGTTCTGCGGGAAATTGTAGGTGCGGATGCGCTGGCTTCGGTCGCCGCTGCCCATCATGGCTTTGCGGGCGCTCGTCACCGCCGCATGCTGTTTGGCTTGGGCGGCTTCATAAAGAGTGGCCCGAAGCAATGCCCAAGCGCGCTCTTTATTTTGAGCCTGCGATTTGTGCTCGGTCATCTTGAATTGCAGGCCGCTGGGTTTGTGATGGATGCGCCAGCCGGTCTCGACCTTGTTCACATTCTGCCCGCCCGGCCCACCTCCCCGGCAGCCGTGTTCTTCGATATCCTTCGGGTTGATGTCGATCTTCACATCCGGAAGCTCCGGCAGAATCGCCACCGTCGCGGCGCTGGTGTGAATGCGGCCCTGGGCCTCCGTCTCGGGCACGCGCTGCACGCGATGGCCGCCGCCGTCAAATCGAAGATGGCGATAGGCGCTGTTGCCTTTGATGTTGATGATGCACTCTTTAAAACCGCCGCGCTCGCTGACGGAGAAATCGGAGACCTCGAATCGCCATCCCTTGCTCTCGCAAAAACGGCGATACATCTCGAACAGCACGCGCGTGAAAAGCGCCGCTTCTTCCCCGCCGGTGCCGGCGCGGAGCTCCAGAAAAAACGAGTCGATCGCATTGTCCTCCGCCGCGAGAAATTCATCTTTCATCGCCTCGAGCTGCGCCGCCGCTTGCGACTCGGCCTCCGGCAGTTCCGTCTCAGCCAACTCCGCCATTTCCTTATCCGCCCGGTTCGCCGCCATTTCCCGCAGCTCCCCGACCGCCGCACGGCTTTTCAAATAGGCCCGATACCGCGTGACCACCGGTTCCAACTGCCCGGACTCCTTCGTGATCGAAACCAACTGCGAAATGTTCGCCAGCGTCGAGGGATCGCCCAGCGACTGCTGCAACTGCTCGTAATGCCCCAGAATCTCGTCGAGCTTGCGCAGCAATGGAACTTCAATCGGGACAGTGGACATATTTGCAACCGAGAAATGTGGGAAGGGACAACGAAAGAAGACGCGCTCGAGCGGCGGTCGCTAATGTTTAAAGAAAGGACGGGCGTGATGGCAGGCCATGGGCGGCATGATAGCAGGTGTACCGTATTTGTTTCAAGCGCTTAATGTGGGGCGGGCCTCAGCTCGACGAATGAGTTGCCCGCCTTAAAAATGGATTTCTTCCCGTACCTGCTGCAAAGGTTCCACGTCCGCCCTTGTCGATCCTCCCGCGTTGCAACCGCTCAGGCAGAAGTTCGCGGAGATTTAATGCGGGGTGAAGGGCTCAGTCTCAACCCTCACCGAATCACTCTCCCGGCATGAGATGGTGAGTGATCGCCCGGAGCAACATTTCCTGCTTGCGGCGAGCCGTGAGACGCGGTGGTTGGCTTCGGAGTCGCACCCCGCGTCGGCGACGACCGTCCGGACCTTCGCCCGCGCCGCCGACTGGCGCAGCAGGGGCTCGAAGTCCGGGGCGTCCGAGCCGTTGCCGACCGAGGCTTTGGCGGCCAGGATGTGATGGCTCGCGGCGGCCGCCGCCA
>JANXVV010000640.1 GCA_025351525.1 Humisphaera sp.
CCCTTTTGTCTGGCAGTCCTTCAAATCGCGATCCGCGACCGCGAGCAGATCGGCGATTTCCTGGGGGCTTGTCTGATGGCTTTTGAGCCACCCGTTTTTCCGCCATTTGTTCAAGCTCATCTTCGTCTCCGATCAGGAAAGTCTTTTCGCCGGCGAGTACGCGCCGAATAAAGTGATTCTTTGCAAGCCATTTCGCGTGAAGCTCCGACGCCGCCAGGACGAACGGGTTGATCTCTCGCTCCAATGCCATTTGCTGTTCATGCAGTTGTGCTACCACCTGCTCAAGCGTCAACTGATCGTCTCGGGTGACGATCATCAGGTCAATATCGCTCATCTCCCGAGGCTCGCCGCGCGCAAAGGAGCCGAAAATAAAAGCGACCGCGATAGGCGGTTTGAGATCGTTCAACGCATTTTGAAGTACATTCGCAAGCCCCATGGTTCTAATCACAATTTGCTTAAGCGGTTCGTAAACCGGCGAGTCCGGATTCCCGCGATAGAAGCGATCTCTTTCCCTCCGCAAAATGCCGCAGGAGGTGAGCTGCGCCAAGTCGCGCTGCACCGGCCCGATTCCACGACCGGTGCGGCGGACGATTTCTCGCAGATAGAATGCTTCATCGGGGCGGGTGAACAGCAGCGAGAGAATATCTTGCCGCGTTTGACCGAAGATAATTGCGGCGGGGATCGTTGAAATACTCATCGGATCACCTCAATTCTCAATCAGAGTATATCGTGGCACTGAATCATTTGCTCTGCATCGCACGGCTGGATTTATTGGCGCAACTGAACTTACGGAGCAAGCTCCATGGACTTTTGAACGCGCTTGAAATCTTTAGAAGTGAGTCATTACGCAAAGTGCTAGGACGCTATCAACACGCGGGTTAGAATCTCCGCTCTGGAACCACCTTATGAAAACTGTTTTTATTGTTGCGATCCTCGTTCTGGCATTGTGCCCCGTTCCGCAAGCCGCGGGGCAAGTGCTTCGACCGCCGATGACGATCGGCGCCCATGCAACTCCGGAACAGGTGCAGGCCGCGATTGAACGGGCGCAGCGCAATCTTTTGGCGCAGCAGCTACCGGATGGCAGCTTTGAAAAAGCGCCTCCGGGAATTGGGATGCAGGCCGGTATTATGGGCCAATATGGGGGCATGTCGGCACTGGCCACCTATGGGCTTCTCACCAGTGGTTTGACCAGCGCCGACCCGCAGATGGCGAAGGCGATCGCGCTGCTCAAGTCGATCAACATTCAGGGAACGTATGCCTTGGGGCTTCGTTGCCAGGTGTGGTATCAGCTCAGTCTCGAACTTGATCCGGCGGACAAAAATGTCAGCCCCGCGCGGCTCGATCTGCAGCGACAAATCGAGCGCGATGCCCGTCTGCTGCTCAACGGCATGAATCAAAAAGGGCAGTCTTCGGGGATGTACACCTATCTCGTCAATCAGGTTTCCGGGTCTTACGACCACAGTTGCAGCAACTACGGCACCATGGGGGTGTGGGCCTGCGCGCAGGTGGGGGCCGCCATCCCGCAGGGGTATTGGCTGGCAGTCGACAACGGTTGGAAAAGTCATCAGATTTCCGGCGCGGGTTGGGCTTACACCGCGGCGGGGGCGAAGCAGATGTCGACCGCTTCCATGACCGCCGGCGGGCTGGTCAATCTGTTTATCGCGCAGGAATTTCTGGACGCGAATAAAGCCGCCGACTGCAAAGGCAACTCCGAAAACGGCAACATTGAAACCGCCATTCAATGGCTCGGGAAAAACGCCAACGTCGCGAACGGTCAAGTCAATTACACCCTCTTTAATATCCAGCGCGTGGGGTTTGAAAGCGGATACATCGCGTTCGGGGATTATGACTGGTACACTGCCGGTGTTGACATGCTGTTGCGCACGCAAAGGCCCGACGGCGGCTGGAATGATCTGGCGAACACCGGATTCGGGCTCGCGTTTTTATCCCTTGGCCGAGCCCCGGTGGTGATGAACAAGTTGCAGTACGAAGACAATGCCGGCAAGGGAAAATTCGGCCACTGGAACCAGCGCCCGCGTGATGCCGCCAACATCACCCGATGGCTGGAGAAGCAACTTCACAAACGGCTCAACTGGCAGGTCGTCAATCTTTCCATGCCGTTGGAGACGCTGCAACAATCCCCGATTCTCTATGTCAGCGGCAATGAGGCGATTCAGTTTTCACCCGAGCAGTCGGAGAAATTAAAGCGTTACGTGCGAGAAGGCGGCATGATCGTCGCCAATGCCGACTGCGGCTCAAAACTTTTCGCCGCCTCTTTCAGGGAGCTGGGCGAGCGGCTTTTTCCCGACTATGCCTTCCGCCCGCTGCCTGCGGTGCATCCGATTTTCAACGATGAAATGTTTTCCGCCAAGCTGGATCGGAAAGCGGCGGGGGTTGAAGCGCTTGGCAACCAGGCGCGGGAATTCATGCTGCTGTTGGCGAATGACGATGCCGGGCGTGCCTGGCAGATGCTTTCGCAGGTGATGCAGAAACAGGGCGGGGCGATCGCGCGGGATGAGCTCTATCACCTGGCCGGCAATCTCTATTATTATTCGACGGAGCGCGGCCAACTCCGCGACAAAAAGAAAACCTGGATTCTCCCCGAGGAACCCAAAGGCACGCAGAAAATAACCGTGGCCCGCCTCGAATACGACGGCAACTGGGATCCGGAGCCGTTCGGCTGGGAGCAGTTCGCCAACTACTTCCGCCGAAACCAAAAGCTCGAAATCGAGCTGCGACAGGTGAGGTTGGGCTTCGATGCACTCGATGCCCGCTATAAAATCGCCTACCTCACCGGCACGGGAAAGATTGAACTGACCGACAAACAGCGGGCGGACCTGAAACGATTCACATACGAGGGCGGTGTGCTCATCGTCGACGCCGCCGGTGGGTCGGCGGAGTTTGCCAAGGCGGTGGAGAAGGAATTGAAACTGGCGTTTGACCACGAACTGGAAATTATTCCGCCCGGCCATCCCGTCTTCAGCAGTGCGGCGAAGATCGCGCAGGTGCAGTATCGCGAAAAGGCCCGCAAGCTGCTGGGCGCGGGCATGACTCAACCCGTGCTGAAAATGATCCAGGAAAATGGGAAGGCGCGCGTGCTGTTCAGCCCCCTCGATCTGGCCGTCGGTCTCGTCGGGCAACCCATCGACAGCATTAACGGCTACCAGCCTGAGTCAGCAATGGCATTGATGATGAACGCCATCATGTACGCTCAAACCCTGAAGTGAATTCGATTGAACTATAGTAGTCCGCCCGCATTAATGGTGTGGGTCAAACGGGTGCCACAGGTCTCAGTACTCCGAGCCGTGTGTCCTCGCCGGCCGATGAACACAGGTTTCGGAGTACCGCGACCTTTGGCACCCACATCATTGTTATCGGCGGACTAATACGAAAGAACAATCGCACGCCGCACCGTTCGCCGTCGATGTTGCAGCAGAATGATGACGGTCATCAACACAAGCCCGCCCACCGGTTCCGGTACGCTTTGATTGGACCACGCCAGCGCAAAATCCTCCGGACCCGGATGCACGCTCGAGTTCAGGTTCGTCAAATCATATTGCTGGCCCGCCCAACTCACGCGAATGAGATATTGAGCGTTGTCCGGCAACACAAATGATAAGTGCTGCACGTTGTTGTAAAGACAGGCCGATTCCGCCACCTCGGTCGTCGGCAATCCGTTGAGCAGTTCCCATATCTGCAAGTTCAGATTATCGAAGCGGTCGTCCGTGGCGATCGCATCGGTGGTGCCGGTCGCATCCGTGAAACTGCGATGCACGAACCAGGTGAGCGTGGCGGTAAGGGTTTGACCGGCGGTCAAGGGTGGATCGATGATGAAGTTGGACGGTTGGCTGGGGCCCGCGCTGCCAAATGACCAGCCGATCGATTTCACATGCGCGCCATCGGCGACGATCGACGCGTTGTCGGTTGTCCCGGCGGTGAATTGATCGAACGCGCGACTGAGGTTCATTCGTCCCGCGCCGGTGGCATAGTCGAGGCCCTGCGTGGTGACAATGTGAGGAGTGTTGGGCTCATAGCGCTGCCCGTTGTCCCATCCGGCGGTTTTGTCGGCGGAATTGAGCAGCACCGCTTTGATGACCCGACCATCGATCGAGTGGGCGTCGAAATTACTACGGCCATAGTCCACCAGCAACGCCGCACCACCCGCCACGATCGGCGCGGAAAAACTCGTTCCGGCGGCGTTGGTCAGATAGAAATTATTCGCCCCGGCACTCTGATCGACCCCACCGGTATTGGTGCCGGTGGTGCCGCCATAGTAGGCCAATGCCAGTTCCTCGCCCGGTGCGGCAAGATCCACCGCCGGTCGCACATGAGGCACGATCGTATTCGTCTGGGGATTGTAAAAATCGTTGGGGCCGCGGCTGGAGAAAGTCGACGGAGCCGTGTACGGATTGGCGGTGGTGTCGGCGGCGAGCGCGCCCACGGCGATTTTATTATAACCGGCCGCCGGCCCGCCTACGGTGTTTCCCACCGGCCCGCTGTTGCCCGCGGAGATCACCACCGTCGTGTGATTTGTAAACGCCAGCGCGTCGATCGTTCTCGCTTCAAAAGAGCTGCCGGTCGGCTCGTCAAAACCCCAACTGCTGTTGATCACATCCGCCACGCGGTGCTCGGTGAAAGTCAGCCCGGAGCCGACATTGAAATTCACGTCGCGACCCACTTGCATCGACTGCTTGTACGCATAGATGAACGATTGATCGGTGAGGTTGAATGATCCGTCGCCGTTGAATTGCGTGCCGATCGAGGCCGACCAGAGTTGCGTCAGCGGCGCAATGCCCGCCTGATAATAAAAAAACTGTCCCTGTCCCCCGATCGCCATTCCGACGGCGGTGGCGTGGTAGTCGAACTGACCGAGTTGTGTGCCGACAATGGTCGGGTCGTGAATGTAAGTGCTGACCTGTGTGAGCGTCTCGTGTCCGTTCCAAATCGAACCCGCTTCGACATTGGACACGACAGAATTAAAGCCGAAGTAACCGGCGTTGTAGAATCGATCGGCGCCGAGAAGGGTATTGACGATGACCCCGCCACCGCCCGGCCCGGCCGAGATGCTGATGACGGCCCGGGCGGGTGCCGCAGGCAACAGCGCACAGGTCAATGCAATTCCGCACAGGCGAAACGCGATCATCAACAGGTTAGGTCTGCGCAAATTAAGTTCCGGAAGATTTAAACATCTCGACGTTTCTCACTCGGAAAGGTGAAACGATCTTGTAGCGGATTGGGTTCGGTAATACGAATGAAATCCATCGGAATCGTCGAATCTACCGTCGCGGAAGCCGTCTGCGCAGATCGGGTAAGATTTACTGCATTTGACAGGCGCTTGAACTCTCCGTTCATTCGACTGATATTCTACGCGATCGGTGGCGAGGAACAACGAAGGAGATTCATGCCCGAGAGCCAGAGCTACGATACAAACAAATTCATCCACCCCTCCCAGGCCGGGGGGATCGAGGCGTACACGATCGACGAAGGCCCGGCGCGCGGCGTGCGGGCGCTGTGCGTCAATACCGGCGGCGGGCTTCGCTATCGCGTGCTCGCCGACCGGGGGTTGGATATCGATCAGGCGTTTCACCATCAGAACAGTCTGACGTTTCTTTCGCACAAAGGCGTGACGCCACCGACGCGCGGATTCGACCGTGGGCTGGATTGGCTCAAGGGATTTCCGGTCGGGTTGCTGACCAGTTGCGGGCCATTCAACACCGGCGGGCCTGCGAAAGATGCGGGCGAGGAACTTGGCCTGCACGGGCCGCACTCCAACAGCGGCGCGACGATCGAATCGGTGGTGCAGCCGCGACCGCATGAGGGGTTGATGGCGATGTCCATCACCGGCTCGGTAAAATACGGCGCATTCTACGGCCCGTGCGTCGAGCTGCGCCGAACTATTTCCTCCACGCTCGGCACCAACGCGATCTCGATCGCGGATGAATTTTACAACGCCGGCAATCAGGACGTCCCCCACGCATGGCTGCTGCACATCAATCTCGGTTACCCCCTGATCGATGCCGGCGCGGAGTTCTGCTACGATGCGATTAAAGTAGATCCAATCGATAGCGAACCGTCGCGCAGACATTTTCGGAACGGTGTGAATTACAAGCGGATCCCCGGTCCGCTCGAAGCGCATCGCGGGGCGGATTCCGTCGTCGCCTATCTCTACCCGAAGCCGAAAAACGGCCTCGCCACCGTCAGCGTCATCAACCGCAAACTCGGCATCGGTCTGGCGATTCGGTACAACCCGAAGGAATTTCCCCGGTGCGGCAATTGGCAGCATTGGGGACCGCGCGAATATGTGACGGCCCTCGAGCCGATGAACGGCGGAGTTGAAGGCCGGGATAAAGACCGGGCCAATGGTTGGCTCGACACGCTCAAAGCCGGTGGACGTAAATCGTACCGTTACCAGATTGAAGTTGTCTCCGATCGTGCCGGGCTGGAGAATCTGCGGCAGTTGAATCGGTGAAATGAGTTTCGTAGGGTCCGCTTTTGCGGACGGAAATGTTGGATAATTGTAACGACCCGACCTTCGAAAAGGTTGTCCGCTAAAGTGGATCCTACTACTCCGCCCGCACCAATGGTGTGGGTCGAATGGGTGCCACAGGTCGCGGTACTCCGAGACCTGTGGCTTCGCCGGCCGAAAAGCACAGGTCTCAGAGTACCGCGACCTGTGG
>JANXVV010000043.1 GCA_025351525.1 Humisphaera sp.
GCACGCGTTTTCTTCGCACGGAAAAACGCGTGCCTCCGGCAGCGCCGCTAAACAATTCCCGGTTCGGAAAAAAAAGTTATGTTATTCAATCGTTTCATTGTCTTGTCATGGTGCCTTCTTCTCGGTTCCTCCGCGTTTGCCTCCGACAACTGGACCCAATTCCGCGGGTCCACCGGCGACGGGCATTCCGATTCCACCGGGCTTCCCGTCAAGTGGTCCGAGACCGAAAACATCAAATGGAAAACGACGATCCCCGGCGAGGGTTGGTCTTCACCCGTCGTCTACGGCGATCAAATCTGGCTGACGACTTCCCTGCAAACCGGCACCTCCCTTCACGCCATCTGCATCGACCGGGCCGGCGGGAAAATCGTTCGCGATGTCGAAGTCTTCCACGTCCCGAACCCCGAGAAAAAACATACCTTCAACAGCTATGCATCTCCCACCCCGGTGATTGAAGCAGGCCGGGTGTACATTTGTTTCGGTGACAATGGCAGCGCTTGCCTCGACACCGCGACGGGCGGGACAATCTGGGAAAATCACGAGCTGAAAATCGACCACATGAACGGGCCCGGTTCCAGCCCGATTATTTTCAACAATCTCTACCTGCTCTGCTGCGACGGGATCGATTTTGAATACATGGCCGCCCTCGATAAAGCCACGGGTAAGCTGGTTTGGAAAACAAAGCGGTCGGTGAGTTTCGATGGCGTGGCTCCGGACATTCGCAAGGCGTACAACACGCCGATCGTGATCCGCAATGAAGGACGCGATCAGGCGATCAGCATCGGCGCGCACCGGATTTATTCGTATGATGCGATGACGGGCAGGGAACTTTGGTTTTGCGATCATCCCGGATTTTCATGCGTGGCGCAACCTGTTTTCGCGGACGGGATGCTGTATGTTTCCACCGGTTTCGGCAAGCCGGAATGCTGGGCGATTCGGACGGATGGCTCGGGCGATGTGACAAAAACGCACGTTGCCTGGAAAGTGAAAAAAGGCGTGCCGAACCGCTCGACGCCGTTGCTGGTGGGCGAGGGAACCGCGCGGCGAATCTACATGGTCTCCGATGACGGCATCGCCCGCTGCCTTCGCGCCGAGGACGGCGAGACGGTATGGCAGGGTCGCGTCGGCACCGGTTTCTCCGCTTCACCTTTGCTGGCGGATGGGCATGTGTTTTTCTTCGATGAAAAAGGTGTGAGCACGGTGCTGGCGCCGGGTGAAACGATGCGGGTGCTGGCTGAAAACGCGCTGGATGATGGCTGCATGGGCACTCCGGCCATTGCGGGAAAGTCGATGTTTTTGCGCACGAAAACTCATCTGTATCGGATTGAGAAGTAGTCGTAAGCCTGTATTTTTAAAAATCGTTGTGGCATGGGCTTCCAGCCCGTGTTAGCGATGTGAGAATTTCGGAGAGCCTGAATAGACAAAGGCTATTCTCCGCATTGGCCCGCCAACACGGGCTGGAAGCCCGTGCCACGTTCAGGGCAAAGATAAGCTGGAGCCGATTCATGAAACTGTTTTTGCTTTTGACCACCCTCTTTGCCTTGGCGTCTTCCATCTCGTTGACCGCTGCTGAAGGCGTTGCCAATCCGGGGTTGGTCGCGACTTACACGGAGGGAAAGCACGAAATTTTCACAACCGCCCCCACGCCGAATTTTGTGCTGGGCGATCGTGATTCGATTCATCCGCAACTGGGCACCGCTTTCACCGCCAAATGGAATGGGTTCCTGAAAATTGAAAAGCGCGCACTCTACACACTCACCTACGACGGTGCGGCAAACGCAAAAGTGCTGCTGGACGGGCAGGTGCTTTCGACCAAGCCGATCGAACTCGACCTCGGCGAGCATCCGATCCAAATCACCTTCGCCCGCAAGCCCGGCGCGGCCCGTGGGCAGCTTTTGTGGTCGTCGGATTTTTTCGCCATCGAACCGGTCCCACCCGCTGTGTTGCTTCATATCGATCTGAAGCCGGAAGCGGCGTTGCAGTCGCGGATCGAGGAGGGGCAGTTGCTGGTCGAACAGTTGAACTGCACCGCTTGTCATCACACGACCTCCACCACCCTCATCCCGCGCCCGGCCCCTGATCTGTCGGCCGTCGGCACACGCCTGCATCCGGCCTGGATCGCTTCATGGCTGACGGCCCCGCGCGCGTTTCGCGCCGATACCGCCATGCCGAAAGTGCCGTTGAACGCCGATGAAGTTCGCGATGTCGCCGCTTACTTGGCGACGGTGAAAAACCCGAAGAATAAAGTGAAAGAGCCGCAGCCTTCCATATCGCATATCGAGACCGGCAGGCAGTTGGTCGACACGGTGGGTTGCACCGCATGTCATGGCGGGGCGAAGGGTCACTCGCTGGAGGGGTTGGGATCGAAATGGTTGCCGGGCCAGCTTGCGGAGTATTTGTTGAATCCGAAGTCGGTGGATCACAGCGGGCGCATGCCGTCGATGCTGCTGGCGAAGGAAGAGGCGCAGGCGATTGCGGAATTTTTGGTGCAGTCGAAAAAGCCGGAGTTTGAGGCCAAGTCGGCATCGGGAGATATCAAGCACGGCGGGCAATTGTTCCAGTCGCAGGGTTGCGTGAATTGTCACGTGATGGAATCGTCGCCGACAAAATCGTTGGCTTTCACCGGCCAACCGGCCACGTCTTTTGAGAAATTGACGGGTGCGGACAAGGGCTGTATTTCGGCACATCCCGGCGGGCGGGCGATGGATTACGGGTTGAGCGTAACGCAGCGGGAATTGATCGCGGCGTTCATGGATTCGGTGCGCGCGACCCCGATGGTGACCGCCGCTCCGGTCTATGAATTTCAGCATCGGGCGCAGGCGTTTGGGTGTGTGAATTGCCATGAGTTGAATGCGTCGATGCCTTCCGACTCGACCGAGCGCGTGCCGCAGTTGACGAATGTGGGCGGGCGGTTGCGCAGGGAATGGATCGGTGAAGTGCTGACTCAAAAACGGCGGGTGCGGCCGTGGTTGCGACGGCGGATGCCGGAGTTTGATGCG
>JANXVV010000108.1 GCA_025351525.1 Humisphaera sp.
AGCCCGCGGAAAGACAAGGCATTCATCCGCGTGAATTGCGGCGCGCTGACCGGCACGCTGCTGGAATCGGAATTGTTCGGGCATGTGAAAGGATCTTTCACCGGCGCGATCCGCGACAAGATCGGCCGATTCGAGGCGGCGGATGGCGGGTCCATCTTCCTCGACGAAATCGGCACGATGGAACCGGTGCTGCAAGTCAAACTGCTGCGCGTTCTGCAAGAGCGCGAGTTGGAACGCGTGGGTGACACGGCCACGTTAAAAGTGGACGTGCGCGTCATCGCCGCCACCAACGTGGATTTGCAGGAGGAGGTGGCGAAATCCAACTTCCGCGAGGATTTGTTCTATCGGTTGAATGTAGTGAACATCTATCTGCCCCCGCTGCGAAATCGCCGCGAGGATATTCCGCGATTGATCGATTACTTTCTCGACAAATACAATTCGGTGAACGATCGACGGCTAAGGCGCATCAGCCGGGAGATGCTGAACATCATGCTGCGGTATCCCTGGCCGGGCAACGTGCGGGAATTGGAAAATTCGATCGAGCGGGCCGTGGTGTTGAGCAATGGCGAGGATTTCACGGAGGATTTGCTGCCGTTGAGCGTGCGAATGTTCGCCGCGCAGCGCCGGACGAATCACGCGAGCGAGTCGATCGAAACCCTCACGCGCCGACTGGCCGATCAGGCGATCGTCGACTATGAGTTGCGAGAAGGGGAGATTTATCAGCTGGTGATCGATCAAATCGAGCGGGCGCTGCTCGATCGCGCGTTGGCTAAGTGCGATGGTGTGAAAACCAAGGCGGCGGATTTTCTGGGGATCAATCGTAACACGCTGAATAAGAAGGTGAAGGAGTTGGGGATTGAGCCGGGGGAGTAGGCAGATTGCGCCTGCGGCAGTAGTATCTATGCAGAGGTAAACCATGGCGACCGCTTTACGACAACGGCGTGAACTTCGCCGCGAATTTGGAATTGGAATGCCCGGAGACAACAATCACATATTAAATATCGCGAGAACTCTACAGAGCCATGTCGAAGCACCGGTCCTCGGCGGGATTGCCGTCAACTTGCACGGCGCGGTTCGCACGACTTGCGACCTGGATTTTTACACGCCAGACCGCGTGATGACTGCGGAACAACTCGCCGCCGCCGGCGCCTACTGGGATGTCCAGAAGCGGGAACATATTTTAGAGGGCGTTCGGATTCATACCGTCACTCCGAGAGACGCCGGCCATATCGTTGAGAAAGTTTCGCTCATCGACGGCGTGCGCGTGGTAAGCCTGAAGGATCTTGTTGCGATCAAGCTCATTTGCGGGTTGAACAACACGGGTCGCAGTAAAGATATCGGCGATGTCGAGGCATTGATTCGCGTGATCCCGCTCGACAAACGTTTCGCCGGGAAACTGCCGACGGCACTGCGCGCCCCATTTAAAATCCTCGTCGACGGGGTGCGGGCCAACGAGCGCAACCAAAAAGACAAACCGCAGTTCTGATCGCAATCTTCTCCAAGCCGGGGCGGAGCGGGAAGCGTAGCGCCCTGCGCAACCCCGGATCGCTCAGCCGCCGCGATGAGCCACCGAAGTATCGAATCACCGAAGAATCCCGGGCTGCGCAGTTCCCTGCCGCTCACCGCTCCGCCCCGGCTTGGAGAGTCGCGTTCAACCCTGGGGTTTTGAACTCGGGGAAAATGGTCTATTATTACCCCTATGCTCGAAGCCCTCACCGATAAATTCACCGGCGTGTTCCGCACCCTCTCCGGCCGCGGACGCATCAGCGAAGAAAACATCCGCGAATCCATGCGCGAAGTCCGCACCGCCCTCCTCGAAGCGGACGTCAACTTTAAGGTCGTCAAGGATTTCACCGAAACCGTCATCGAAAAAGCCATCGGGCAGGAGGTCATCAAAACCCTCCATCCCGGCGAGGTGATGGTCAAGATCGTCTATGACGAACTCGTCAATCTGATGGGCCCCGTCGACACGCGAATCTACTTCGTCCAGCCCGGCCCGACCATCATCATGATGGCCGGGTTGCAAGGCGCGGGCAAAACCACCACCTGCGGAAAGCTCGCGAAGTACCTCGTTGCCAAGGGGCATCATCCACTGCTTGCGGCGGCCGACTTGCAGCGGCCGGCGGCGGTCGAGCAGCTTCGCATCGTCGGCGAGCAGGTCGGTGTGCCGGTCTACACCGATCCCGGCAAAATCGCGTCGCACGGGCAGGTGACCAAGGGCGCGGCGGTCGCCGTCTGTCGGGCGGCGGTCGCGCAGGCCAAGGCCACCGGCAGGGATGTCGTCATCCTCGATACCGCCGGTCGGCTTCATATTGATGAAGCACTGATGGGCGAGCTGAAGGAAGTGAACACGACGATCAAGCCGCACCAGATCTATCTGGTGCTGGATTCGATGAGCGGCCAGGATGCCGTCAACAGCGCCAAGGCGTTCAACGAACAGCTCGAGCTCGATGGCCTGATCCTTACCAAGTTCGACTCCGACACGCGCGGCGGTGCGCTGCTCAGCGCGAAGATGATCACCGGCAAACCCGTCAAATTCCTCGGCGTCGGTGAGAAATTCGACGCACTCGAAGAGTTCCGCCCCGAGGGCATGGCCCAGCGCATTCTCGGCATGGGCGACATCCTCCAGCTCGTCGAAACCGCCCAGCAGAATTTCGACGTCGAGGAGACGCAGAAGCTTCAGGCCAAGATGGAGAAGGGCGAGTTCACGCTGGACGATTTCATGGCCCAGATGGGCCAGGTGAAAAAGCTCGGGCCGATGAGCAAGGTGATGGGCATGATTCCCGGCATGGCCCAGATGACCAAACAGATGAACATGGGCGAGGGGGATGTCGAAAAGCAGATGGGCCATATGCGGGCGATCTACGACTCGATGAATGCGAAGGAGCGCCGGAAGCCCGACCTGCTCGATTCGGCTCGCCGTCGGCGAATTGCGCGCGGGGCGGGGGTGGGGTTGAACGAGGTCGGGCAGTTCATGAAGCAGTTCGAGATGAGCCGCGACATGATGCGGGCGGTGGGCTCGATGGGAATGATGGGCAAGCTCAAGATGATGAAGGCGATGATGAGCGGCAACCTATCGAGCCTCGGCATGCCGGGCGGGCCAATGATTAAGACGAAGAAGAGCGGGTTTATGGAGAAGAAGGATCGGAATAAGAAGAAGAGGCGGTGAGGGAGAGGTTGCAAAATGTTACGGAATGTCGCGCTGGCTTCACTCGGTTTATACGGCTTATTTCTCGGCTTGCAGTACTGGCAGTTCACCGATATGCAGAAGTTAAAACCCAAATGCCAACAGCTCTTGCGTGTTCAACTTTCCGCGGATGATATCGTCACCGATCGCGCGACCATAGGATTTATGGATACCAGCTACTTCGTCAAGCTGCATTTGACGGATGAAACGTACCATACTGCGTGCGACGACCAAGCGAGAGATTCGGAAGAGCGAAAAAAGAAATCGCATTTGGATTGGCCTTGGCCCGTTCCGGACGGTGCCATCTGGTGCGAGGATGAAGATCATCAACTCTTTATTTTCGTTCCGCACACGCATGAAGTGTCTATCTACTACTGGAGGCATTAATTTGCGTTCATTAATGATTCTTGGTGGGCCAGCCGTATGGAATCCGGAAGGTCTCTCGCTGATGACGGAGGTTCTATGTCGACAATCACACGCCTCGTCACGGCAGACGAATTGTTCCGAATGAAACATGTCGGTCGTTGTGAGTTGATCTACGGCGAGGTTGTCATGATGAGTCCTGCCGGCGCGGAACACGGTGTGATTGCAATGCGGTTGGGCCGTTATCTGGGTGAGTTTGTGGAGGCGCACGATCTGGGAAGCGTGTTTGCGGCTGAAACGGGGTTCAAGATCGCCGGCGATCCGGATCTGGTACGCGCCCCGGACGCCGGCTATGTGCGAAAAGATCGGCTTGCCGGGGGGCTTCCGAAGGGGTATTTCGAGGGAGTTCCCGATCTTGCCGTCGAGGTTCTTTCACCGGGCGATCAGAAGCGCGAGGTGGCAGAGAAAATTGCGATGTGGCTTGCCCACGGAACGGCGGTGGTGTGGGAAGCCGACCCGCGCACCATGACGGTGACCGTCCACCGTGTCGCCCAGGTGCCGCAGCGATTGGAAATGAAAGACATCCTGTTTGAAGAAGCATTGTTGCCGGGGTTCGCGTTGGCGTTGTCGAAAATTTTCAAACTCCCGTGAAGATGTCGCGGCCTTGACGAACCGCAAGGCTAAGCCGCAAGCGGCATTAAAGGTTCGGGGCGAAGGGATCGAGAAGTCACTTCCCCCGGCCTTCGTCCATGTCTTCCGGTCGAATGACTTCCACCGGAATCTCCGGGGGGAGAATCGCTTCAAGGCGTTTTTGAAAGTGTCCTTTGACCAGATGATACAGAGCCCCGTGACGGGACGAACCGATGAGCACCTTGGTGCATCCCTGCATCGCCGCGTTTTCGGCGAACAGCTCGACGGAATCGTTTCCCATGTCGTACACCGGAATGACCGGCACTCCAAACCGATGGCCCAATTCCAGGAAGCGGGCGAAAGTCCGTTGGGCGGCAAGATCGGTGTCGATGTTCAGCGTCTGATCCCATTTGTAGGACAGATGCACTTCGCGAATGAAGCAGACGACCAATGCCGCATTTTCCTTTTTGGCTTCGATGAATGCCCCGGTGGCCAATGCCTCGGAGCCATAGCTTCCCACCAGAATCCTGGGCTTGGCGAGGGCCTCCGGGGTGAGCTGCTCGCGGATGGCCGACTGCAAAAGGCTTAACTGGGGGCCTTTGCGGGTTGCAAACCATTTGCTGAGGTAGCGTGCGGAAAGACCGACTACCATCACGACCCCGACAAATTTTAGGGCGTCAGGTTTCACGAACGCCAGCGTGATCCAGATCCCGAGAAGGACGATCCCCAACAGAATCATCGGTATTTTGCGCGACAGGCGGCGGAGACGCGGGTGGATCGCACAGAGAGAGACGTTGATCGCCACCGCCCCGATCACACCGATGGCGTAAAGTGCCGCCAGTGCGTCGATATTATGACTGATGAGCAGCACGATCACCGGCACGCTCGTCGCGACAATCGCGGGAATCCACGGCACGCCAAAGCGATTGAGCTTGACCATGATGCGCGGCAACTCGCCATCGCGGGCCATCAGATATTGAACCGAGATCATGTCGGTGATGGCCGTGTTGCCCGCCGACAGCAACAGGCAGCCGCCGACGATGCGGACGGCCCATTCGCCCCACTTGCCGATGAAGTGGAAACTGAGGAAAGCGGCCATGTCGTTCATGTGGGCGTCGCGGTTCAGCGGGTAGATCGACACCATGAATATCGCCAGCAAAATGTTGAACACGGCCACTTCGCCCGCGACGATCCAGATCGCCTTATTGGCGGTTTTGGAAACCGGCTTTTTCATCACCCCGGTGAGATTGGCGATGGCTTCCACGCCGCTGAGCGCCAGCACGATGGAGACGAACGACACCCACATTTCACCCGGCGAGTGGTTGAGATGCCCGATGCGCGACGGGAGTTCTCGCCAGGGCACCTGCGGCAGGGCAAAGGCCGTGATAAGCAGCGTGATGAAGACCATCCCCAGCGCCGCCGCGAGCGCGAAGCCGCCGGTATGCTTCGGGCCCATCAGATTGAACGCCCCGATCACGATGATCGCGATCATGGCCCATAAGGCGGGGGAATTCATCGCGAACAAAACGTCCGCTTCCGTCGGATCGCTTTTGCGTTCCGGGTCCAGTTTGTCGCCAGCGTCGAGTTTGGGATCGGCGCGCTCGGCGTGCTTTTTGTTCTCCTCGTCCGTCGACTTCGTTTGAACGGCGTGATGCAGCCCGAAGTAATGGAACGCATCCAACACGCTGAGCGAAGCCGTCACCGTGTAATCGGCGAAAAGCAGCAGCGCGCCGACCACCGCCAGCGTGCGGCTTTTGTGTTTGGCGGCGGTATAGACCCCGCCACCATCCGGGTAGATTCGGCAAATATGCGTGTAGGCCCACCCCACCGCCAGAATCAGCAGGCTCATGCCGACGATCAACCAGAAGCTGGATCGACCCGCAAAAAAAAGTGCCAGCCCCAGCACGTAAAGTCGGCTGGTTCCCCAATCCCCAAAAAGAAGTCCGGCCGCCTGAAGCCAACTGACATTGCGCGGCCTCTCACTGGCCAACATGGCTAAAGCGGCGGGTTTGGAACTGTCGGCGGGTTCGGTATCCATAAGCTTTTTTGAAGCTAATAACTTGAACCCGCGTTTGAGTCAACGCGATTTAATTTCCGGAACAGCGCAATCGGCTTTCCGGTCCCCTCCCCCCATGAACTCGTGGGGGGAGGGGACCGGAAATTTAATTCACCTCGTTTACACACCCACCCCCGCTGGAACCGCAACGGCCTTCGCGGAAGCCGAATCCGGCTTTTTCCCATAGGTTCTCGCGCGCGGTGAGACGAGGCTGGTGTCCACATTCACATAGCCGATCTTCGCCGAGTCGCTTGCCTCATCGTATGTCGCGACCGTCGCCTTCAGAAAGTTCGCATCGTCGCGCTCCGCAAATTCGGGCTTGTAGTGCGCCCCGCGCGATTCGTTCCGCTGCAACGCGGCCATCAAAATCGCCTCGGCCTGAAGAATCATGTCGCGGACGGCCCGCGCAAAGCTCAGGTTCTGGTTCGTCCACATGCCGGTGTCCGAAAGCTTGACCCGCTTGTATCGGGCCTTCCATTCCCGACATTTTTCGAGCGTTTCCTCCAGCTTCCCGTTGTACCGGACGACGGTGCAATGTTCGGTCATCCACTTGCCCATTTCCTGCCAGAGCAGATAGGGGTTTTCAGCACCTTCATTTTTGACCAGCCAATTCTGGCGATCGGTCTCTTGTTTGACGATGACATCGTATGCGCTCTGCGGTACATCGGCGGACGCGATGCCGACATCGGTGGCGTAGTTTTTGACGCACGACCCACCGAAAAGGCCGTCGAAAATGCAACTGAGCAGGGAATTCGCCCCCAGCCGATTGGCCCCGTGATAGGCGAAGGAGCATTCGCCCATCGCATAAAGGCCGGGGATATTGGTCATCATATTGGCCGGGTCGCCCTTTTTCAGACCGCCGGTTTTTTCGTCTTTCGTGAAGTTGACCCACAGCCCGCCCATGCTGTAGTGGACCGCCGGGAAAATCTTCATCGGTTCTTCGAGCGGGTCCGTGCCGACGAACTTTTCGTAGATTTCCAGAATGCCTTCGAGCTTGTCCAACACTTTTTTCCGGCCCACTGCTTTGACGATGTCGCGAAGGTCGAGGTAGACCATGTTGCCGCCCCCGACGCCAAGGCCCATCTCCGTGCAGACCTGGAAAATTTCGCGGGTGGCGATGTCGCGGGGAACGAGATTGCCGTACTTCGGATAGCGCTCTTCGAGGATATAAAATCGCTCGGCTTCCGGGATATCGTTCGGTTTCCGCTTGTCGCCCGCCAGTCGCGGCACCCACACCCGGCCACCTTCACCGCGCGCCGATTCGCTGATCAACCGGCACTTATCCTCGCCTGGAATTGCGGTTGGTGAACCTGCATGAATTCGGGATTGCCGTATCGGGCTCCCGCCTGATAGCAGCGCGCCAAAGCCCCGCCGGTGCAGATGACGGACATGGTCGACTTGCCGAAAATAAGCCCGTTACCGCCCGTTGCCATCACCACCGCATCGGCCCGAAACGCACGGATTTGCATGGTCCGCATATCCTGTGCGACGATGCCCACGCAAGAGCCTTCGTGCAGCACCGGCCATAAAAATTCCCAAAATTCGCGCTTGTTGACTTTGCCTTCCGACTCCCACTTGCGCGTCTGTTCATCGAGCGCATAAAGCAGTTGTTGCCCGGTGGTGGCACCGGCGTAAAAGGTGCGCTTGAAGAGCGAACCGCCGAACAATCGCAGCGCGCGCTGTCCTTCCGGTGTGCGGTTGAAAGGGACGCCCATTCGGTCCAGCAGATCGATGATCTTCGGGGCCCAGTTGCACATCTCCAGCAACGGCGGCTGGTCCGCTAAAAAATCCCCGCCGAGCGCGGTCTCATCGAAGTGCATCCATTCGCTGTAACCCTGCTGGCGGGCGATATCGTTACAGGCGTTGATCCCGCCCTGCGCGCAGACCGAGTGCGACCGCTTGACGGGGACCATCGAAAACAGATCGACCTCCACCCCTTCCTCGGCCAGCTTGATCGTGCAAGCCAACCCGGCCAAACCACCCCCGACGACAATCACACGCTTTTTTACAGCAGCCATTTTTAATTTCCTGTAGTAGTCCGCGCTCCGGACCCTCTTTGACTTTCTCTTCATTTAGCCCCGGGTTTACCCGGAATAACCGCGATGCTGCGAAAACCGCTGGCTTCCTGACGGTTTCCCCCGGTAAACCGGGGGCCATATGAAAATTCTCAAGGTCACTCCAGACCTTCTTTGACTTTCTAACGAACGATCATGCTGCCGTGCCGAATGATCGAAAACAAAGCGAGCATTCCGCAGCCGAACGTCGTCGCAAAAATCCCCATGCAGACAAATCCCCATCGCCGTTGGGCGGCCGCGCTGATCGTCAATCCCCAGGTGATCGCGGCGGTCCAGAATCCGTTCGCCAGGTGATAGCTGGAGGCCAGAATCCCCAGCGGATAAATCAAATACGCCACGCTCCAGTGGGCGGTGATATGGCGAACCGTGGTGGTCGTCGCGTGCGCGGCATCGAATGTGAAGACGCATCCGAAAAGTCCCTTCATCCCCAGCACGTGAAAGAGGATGAATGCGACGATGACCATCGCGCTGACCCGCTGCCAAAAGTAAAACCAGTTTTTGGTGTAGTTGTATTTCCCGACATTCGGCTGGCCGGTGAACACGATCCAGATGCCGTAAATCGTGTGATAGATGATCGGCAGAAAGATGAAAACCCATTCGATCGCCAGCAGAAACGGCAACGAGTGAATCTTGTTCACCTGCTCCTGATAGACATCCGGACTCGTGCCCTGCGAGATCGTCGCATTCACCAGCAGGTGTACGACGATGTACCCGCCAAACAGCAGGCCGGTCAGTGAATGGAGTCGGCGGAGCAGAAAATGATGTTGGCCGCCGATCACGGGAAGGGTGAAGTCGGAAGCGGTTGCGGTTGACACGGTTGCGGGTCCTTTCGTGGAACGGGAACGCTCGGATCGATCTTGTCGATGCGATTATAGGAGCGGGTGAGAGGGATGCAAAACGTGCGATGCGAAGGTTGAAAGCGGTGAAACTCGTCGCTTTACCCATGGGATGCTTGCGCCTACCCTTCAACCCAACCATGAGTACCGCCGCGATCATCGAAATCTCTGTCCCTACCGCCACAGTGGACCGCCGTTACGTCACTGCGGCGCTGATGATGGTGATGGTGTTGGCGTCGATGGAGCAGACGGTCACCAGCACCGCCATGCCGACGATCATTGGCGAATTGCACGGGTTCGAACACTATGCCTGGGTCGCGTCGGTCTATCTGTTGGCCTGCACCGTCAGCATGCCGTTGTATGGGCGATTGGCGGATGCGCTCGGGCGGAAGCGCGTCATTGTCGGCGCGATTCTGCTGTTTTGCATTTCGTCCGTGCTGGCGGCGTCGGCGCGCAACATGCCGCAGTTGATTCTCTATCGGGCGCTTCAGGGACTCGGGGCCGGTGGGATCATGCCGGTGGTTTTGACGATCCTCGGGGATATTTTCACCTTGAAAGAGCGCGCGGGCGTGCAGGGATTTTTCAGTGCGATCTGGGGCACCGCTTCGTTGGCCGGGCCGCTGCTCGGGGGATTTCTGGTCAAGACGCTGGGATGGCGGTCGATTTTTTTCATCAACCTTCCGTTCGGCGCGCTCGGGCTTGGCGTCTTGCTGTGGAAGTATCACGATCTGGAGAAGCCGCACTCGACGGATCTCGATCTGCCGGGCGTTGCCGGGTTGGCGGTCACGTGTGTCAGTTTGCTGGCGGCGGTCTCGCTGTGCGGCACGGAGATGTGGTCGTGGACATGGGGCGGATTGTTGATCGCCGGCGCGGTCATCGCGGCCGTGCTTTTTGTGCGTCACGAAAAGCGCGCCGCCAATCCCATCATGCCGCCGAATCTCATGCTGCATCGAAACATCGGCCCCGCACTATTGGGCAGCGTGCTGTTGGGCATCGGCATCTTCGGCCTGGACACCTACGTGCCGCTCTACGTGCAGGGCGGGCGCGGCGGCGGCGTGATGGCGGCGGCGGGGGTGGTCACGCCGGTCATGTTCATGTGGGCTTTGAGCAGTTTCGTGGCGGCACCGCTGGTCGTTCGGTGGGGTTTTCGCAAGACCGCCATGCTTGGCGCGATACTGGTCGTCGTGGGATTTTCAGGGCTGTTGATCTGCGCGATCGTCAACGCCTCGCCGTGGATTCTCACTGCGGCCCTGGCCATCACCGGTTTCGGTTTCGGGCCCGCCTCCATGAGCTATCTTCTGTCGGCCCAGGAATCCGTCACCTGGCAGCAGCGCGGCATCATCACCAGTAGCGTGCAGTTCTTCCGAACCATCGGTGGGGCGGTCGGCATCGGATTGCTCGGAGCGCTTTTCAACCTGCTCATCCATCCGAATCTCACCCGTTTGCAAAAGCTCGGCGTGACGCCTCGCGCCCTGCTCGACCCGATGATGCGCGAAGGCCTGCCGCCCGCGAGGCTTTCGTCGATAGGGACCATTATTTCCGGCGGGCTGATTTGGGTCTTCGCCGCGCTGGTTGTTTTTTCGCTCATCGGTGTGGCGGTCAGCGGTCTGATGTCGAAACCGATCGGTGAAAAGTTTTCCTGACAAGGCGGCCTTCCAGCCTGCAATTCGGAAGCAGGCTGGAAGCCCGCACCACAAACTGAACCACCACCCTGCGCCGCCGACTCTTGCAAAAATCCCGCCGGTTGGTAGCGTACTGCCTCAATGTATCGACCTGCGGCGTTGCGGGTTTCCTAAACGCCCCACACGGGCAAGCTACATGGAGGTGGCTGTGTTTTCTTCTCGTTCACGTTCGATCCGCGTCACTCTTGCTTCACTGTTCATGGCTCCGCTGTTGACGGGATGCTCAGGCTTCTTCACGAAGTATGAGGATCCGCAGCAGGTTGGATTGAAGCTGTACCAGGAGAAGAACTACACCGAGGCCGCCGGGGCCTTCCGGACGGCGGTTCGCAAGGATCCGCGCGATTACAAATCGCAATATCTGCTGGCGGTGGCGTGCGATGCCGACAATCGCTTCCAGGAGGCGATCGAAGCTTACCGCTCGTCACTCGACATCATGATGATCACCTATGACGGCCAGGCCGACACCGAATTTCGGTTGAAGGTGCTCGATGGGCTCGCCAAGACCGTCGCCAAATCCGACACGCACGATACGCAGTTGAATGTGCTGGAGAAAAAGGCGAAGACCACGCAGAAGGCGGAGGATTTCTTCCTGCTGGCCAAGGTCTTCCGCTTTCGCGGCGACGGGGACATGGCGCTCGAGAATTACCAGCACGCCGTCCTGCTCGACAATAAAAATTTCCCGATCCTGAAGGAATATGGCCTGTACCTGCAGCGGATTGGTCAGGCCCCCCGCGCGAGCATGACGCTGTCGCAGGCGTTTCGCGTGAATGATAAGGATGCCGAGGTGAACGGCGCGTTGCGGCAGATGGGAGTCGTTCCCGGACCGAGTTTGAAGGAAAAGGAAGAGATGGCGCAGCCGGCCATTCCGAAGGGTCCGATTCCACCGATGGATTTTCAAAAGATTCGGAGTGGGTTGGGTCTCGGGGGCGGCTCGCAACCCGCCGCGCCGGCGTCTTCGATTCAAGTCCCGCGCGATTGAATCGCTTTCCCAGGAGCGAAGGATGAACGATTCAGAAGACCACCCGGACAACCACCCGGAGACCGTCAGCCGCAATGCGCGAAACGGGCTGTTGCTGTTCGCGGTGTATGTCGTGCTGTACGTCGGGTTCATGTTGCTGAATGCGTTCGCGAACGAGCGAATGCAGCAACCCGTTTTGGCCGGCGTGAATCTGGCCATCGTGTACGGCATGGGCCTGATCGTCGCCGCGCTGTTGCTCGCCCTGGTTTACATGTGGCTTTGTATTCCGAAAAAAAAGTAGTCAGTCGTCAGTGGTCCGTTGTCAGTTGTTATAGACGGCATTTCCAACTGACAACGGACTACTGACAACGGACAACCATGCATTACGAATCGAACTTTTCCGCCATTTCCATCTTCGCGTTCTTCGTGGCTTTTGTGCTGGGATTGTCGTTTTTCCTGGGGCGTAAGGCGCAGAGTGCCAAAGGATATTACGCGGCTCACGGGCAGATCGGGTGGTTTGTCAACGGGGTGGCATTCGCGGGGGATTATCTGTCCGCCGCTTCATTTCTCGGCATCTGCGGCATGATCGCATTCTACGGGTACGACGGGTTTCTGTACTCGATCGGCTATCTGGCGGGTTGGATCGTGGCGCTGTTCGTGATCGCGGAACCGATCAAACGGCTAGGCAAATTCACGTTCGCCGATGCGATGGACAGCAAATTCAATTCGCCGGGGATCAAGCTGGCGGTGGCGATTTCGACGCTGGTGGTTTCGACGTTTTACCTGATCCCGCAGATGGTCGGGGCCGGGTCGCTCGTCCAGCCGTTGCTGGGTTTGAGCTACAAATGGGGAGTGCTGATGGTCGGGATCACGGTGACGATGATCGTCGTCACGGCGGGCATGGTGTCGACGACGTGGGTGCAGTTCATCAAAGGGTCGCTGCTCGTTTTCTTTTGCTTTATTCTGGTCATCCTGATTTTAAATCGGGGGTTGACTGCGATGCCCGCAACCGGTGGACACAATGAGGATCAAATCTTTCGCGATCCTACTTGGACACACATCACACCCGCCGGCAACTGGGTCGGGAAGGAGTACGAACGTTACCGGCACCCTGACGGGCGCATTCTAACGTTTCGGGGCATCGACTTCAGAAGACAATATCCCGCGACTTACCCAAGCACTCTGCCCGTCAACTGGCCGACTCCGGTCGAGGTGCAGACGATTACGACGACCAAGTCCGGAAAACTGGTAAACGGCCTGCCCCAGTCGGCAACGAACGATCTCCATGCTGTCGGCACCGTCGCCAGTCTTCCCGATGGAAAAGGAGAGACTGGCCCGCTAGGGCCGGCATCTTTTCTTGCGACTTTGCAGAAATCGGAGATCGTCACTTGGGCCAAGGAAACAATTGTGGAGCAGGATGGTTCGTCGACGGACATTTACTATCCGAAAGTCCGCAACGGTTCCGAGCTCCTCACCCCCGGCGGCTCGCCGACGTTTGCGGGCGTGCGGACTGACGTGCTGTCGAAGAAGTTGGATTTCCTTTCGCTCATGCTCGCCCTCTTCTGCGGCACCGCTTCGCTGCCGCATATTCTCATCCGTTATTACACCGTGAAGGATCAATCGGCTGCCCGAAAATCCACGGTGGTCGGCATCGCCACCATCGGGTTTTTCTACATTCTCACGCTCTATCTCGGGCTCGGCGCGATGACGTCCGGCGCGCTCGATCCCACCAACAACACGATGGCCGCTCCACTGCTGGCCAAGTCGTTCAGCAACACGTTGTTCGCCATCATCTCCGCCATCGCGTTCACGACGGTGCTGGGAACCGTCTCCGGACTCATCATGGCCGGTTCCGGTGCCGTTGCGCACGACCTGATGGAAAGCTATTTCAAAGTGCCGATGGACGATCACCAGAAGGTGTTCTACGGCAAATGCACCGCTGCGGTGATCGGGGTCATCGCGATGGGATTGGGCATCGCTTTCGAAAAGCTGAATCCCAGCTTTCTCGTCGGATGGGCGTTCAACATCGCCGCGTCGGCAAATCTGCCGGCACTGGTCATGCTGCTGTTCTGGAAGCGCACGACCCGGCAGGGAATTATCTCGGCGGTCAGCATCGGGATGATCTCATCCCTCGGCTGGATTCTGCTGTCGGCACAATGCTTCAAGGATGTGTACGGGATTGACCCGACGAGATCGCCCGTGCCGTTTTCGCAGCCGGGCCTGGTGACGATCCCGCTGGGGTTTGTGGTGCTGGTGGTGGTGTCGCTGATGACGGGAGCGAAGGCGGAGTCGCCGCGGCGCGGTTTTGAGGTGGTCGGGCATTGATCCGGAATGCAACTCAAATCGAGTCGAAGGACCATCGATCCCAGGGAGTGAAACCCGTGGGGTCGAAATCGAAAGCCATTCCGAAGGGGGCGTCCACGACACTGTCGACGGCGATCCGGCCGGCTCGGATATCCAGCGTCGGGAATCCGCGATCGTGTGCCCGGTAGACGTCGCCGTGATGCTGTAAAACGGTGGCTTGCAGTTCGGGGGAGTGAGCCGCGAGGCCGCGGAAATAGTGATGCCCGTTGCGTTCGACGTGCGTGATGCCGAGGTTCGCCATCACCGCCAAATCCTGCAACAGCGAAACCGGGCCGACGTTGGAAAGATCTTCGCCGCTCAAAATCCAGTTCCCCTCCGGCTGCGTTCGTCGCAATTCCGCGATACGGCAGGCATTGCGAATCCCCTTGAAAATTCCCTTGCAGTTTTTATGGCTGGTGCCGATGTAGCCGCACTCGATCGCGGTGGGCAGGCTGCCGAGTGTGGCATCGGATTCATCGATGATGATCGGCGGGCGATCTCGCCAGGCGAGCATGGCCTGCCTGACCGGGTCAATCAGCGCCACATCGCGATGGAGAGGTTGCTCGACGAAAATCAACCGCTTCAAAAAAGTTTGCAGGGCTGCGTCGTTCGTCAGCGATTGCCACAGCGCGCGGAACGGCTGAAGGTCGTGGAAATTTTCATTGCCATCCAGTGTGAAGGCGTATCCGGGGCTTTCATGCGCGAGAACTTTAGCCAGGCGACGCAGGCGATGCAGGTCTTTGGCGACATCCCCGCAAAGTTTGATTTTGAAATGGGTGAGGCCATACGCGCGAATGCACTGATCGAGCGATTGGGGCAGGCCATCGTCCACCCGTTCGGCATCGGGGATATCGGCTGAGGTGATCGGATCGGTCAGGCCGACCGTATGCCGTGCGATGATGGAGCGGAGTGGATTGTCCGGGAGAAGTTTGCGCGGCAGGTCGTCCATGCCCAGCAGATCGCTTCGCAGCACCTCGGCGAACGGTTTTTGGACGGCACGGCAGAAGGCGTCGATCATGGCCCGCTCGACCAGGCTCACCCCGAAAAACCCGAGCAACGGCGGCAAATTTTCGGCTTCGATCCACGCTGCCTGATTCGCGTAAAGCTGTTGCCAGAGCGCATACAGACTCGTCGCAGAGGGCAGTTGAACGGCGGCCTCCGCCGCGCGATGGATGACTCGAAGCATTTCCGTGACATCGTCGCGAAACGAAGTCTTCGGGTTTTTGGTGAACCACTTCGGGGGCAGATGATCCGCCGCGATACCCCAGATGCGCTGGCCGTCGATCGACAGTTCGACGCGCAGAAAAAGATGCGGCGCGAAGGTCATCGTGGAGATGCCGAATCGAAACGGCATGCGCGCCCGCAAGTTGAGAATATGGCCGTCGAAGCGGAGGATTTTGAATTTCACGGGGGCGATTATACAGAGGGTGCTTTAAAGAGGGTGGCATGGGCGTCTCGCCTATGTATTTCTTCGGCCAAAACGAATGGGCGAGACGCCTATCCCACCAGTTTTTCAGATGATTCCAGATGGATGGAAAAATTTGCCAAATTGCCAGCGGCCCCAACTACCGCATTGATCGAGATAGGCGTATCCCTTCAATCCGCGAAATTTCGTT
>JANXVV010000133.1 GCA_025351525.1 Humisphaera sp.
CAGACCCGGTCGTAGTGGCGACTGCGGTGACGCTCCTCATAACAGGTGCTGTCCATGTGGATCTGCGCCGGCCAGTCGGGCACGTCGGTCAGAAAGACCTCGGTCTTGCGGTAGCTCAGGCGGAGGGACTCCCGGAGGACAAGGCAGGCAAACAGTTGGGGCCGAGTGAAATCCCGGCGGCTGAAGCAACTGTCATAGTCCGGCCAAAGGCGTTGCCCCAGTTCATAGGCCCGAAGCATCAACTGCAGCGGCGATCGTGTGGTTTGCATCGGACGGGATGTACAGACCTCCGGCCCCGGGCGCTGCCGAACATGCGCCTAACGAAATGGAGGGTTGAGACTGAGCCTTCGCGTCCCCTTTGATTTTTCCCGGCGCGGGCAAGCCGCGGCGGCTCCAGGGCCTGTTTTCGATTATTTTCGGCCTGGTATGGACGATGTGGACCGCGCTGGCGACCCTCGCGCGAAATCTGGCGTCATCGGCGCGGTGGAAACCGCTTTTACCGCGCCGGCTTGCCGCGGCATGAGCCCGTGGCGACATCAGGCGCGGAGGACATTAAAACCACGGGCTGCTACGGAATCATGCCGGATTATTCACGCGGATGAAGGTGTCTCATTAAAAGGCATACCTGCCACGATCCGACGCGTGTGTGCGATACTTGGCGAGCATGAAGAAAACGCGCCGCCGGGGCGGAAGGCGTGGCGATCGGTTGGCAGGTGTGATATAAGCGTTGTGACGTTGCTGCCAAGTTGAGAGACGCACTGCACGATGTCGGAGCGGTTTTTGGTCTGGTCGAGAGATAGTCGGCTACAGGACTGGCGGTCAAACGTAGAGGCAAGACTCATGGCGAAAGTCATTTCGTTTATCAACTATAAGGGCGGCGTCGGTAAGACCACGACGACGTTTCACGTCGGTTGCGGCCTTGCGATGTTCGAGCCCAAGAAAAAGGTGTTGCTGATCGACGCCGACCCTCAGACGAATTTAACGTTTCTGTGTGCTGACTTCGCGCAATGGGAAAAGCAAGTCGCGGACGTCGGGTCACTGGAAACCGTGTACAGCGCCTATCTGAAAAGTGAACGCAAGTCGCTACATGATTTAGTGTGGCATCGTCCGATGACGAGGCCAGAATTGGCGAATATTGACCTCGTGCCGTCCACGATCGAACTCTTGGACATCGACCTGCGTCTGCAATCCCGAACGAAGGCCGCCACAACGATTCAGGAAGTAGCTCAAATACACCTCGACCAGCGATCGATTCTATTACGAGCGATTGAAGAGGTCTCTTCCGATTACGATTACATTCTTATCGATTGTCCGCCTAACCTCTACCTCGCAACGCAAAACGCACTCTATGCCAGCGATGGCTATCTTGTGACACTGATGCCCGACCACTTCTCGACCGTCGGCGTCAACTTTCTTGACAGGAAGATCAAGCAGCTTCTGCGTGAGCGGAACCTTTCGGAGCAAATCGTCAACCCGGCTTCGGATGGCATGCGGGAGCTTCCGTATTTCCTTTGCTTTGTGAAGGTAAATGTCACGGCCGGTAGAATGCAGTTGGTTGCGAAGGAGCAGATGGCGACGGTGCGGAGCAGTGCCCTTTTCTCCAAGAAAGTCTTTGAAAGCAGGACTGACGATTACAAGGACATTCGCGAAGCGACTACCGAGCAATTACCGGTCTATCTGAACTCACCGGGGTCTCAGAACGATTCGTTATATCGGGAGATGACCAAAGAGTTCCGGTCGAAGTTTCCACTGTCATGAAACGAAATCCAACTAGCGGCCTTATCGCACAACTGAATCGTATCAGGCTCGATCTTGATACGTTCTCCAATCCGGAGTCGAGGTCCACGCTTCTGAAGAATCTCGACGCGCTTATCGCTCGTCTGAGTGCCCTGCGCGACCAATTGGCCGACGCGCCACTTGAGAGAAGGCTTTCAGATATCGGGATGCCGCTCGGGCAAGTGATTGAATTCCTCAAGCTAGCTAAAGACGACTACGCGGTGGCAGCACTGATCTCTGACGCTTTGCATTCGCGGGAGGCGAAGCCACAACGGCCTCCGATCAACATTCCTGCGAATCTCACAAACGTCCAAATCCGCGAACTTCTTGCGCAGGACTTGTCCAAGAGCGAAATCAAAGCAATAGCGGTGCAACGAGGGATTTCCGCAGGAAAGCGTCGTGATGATGAGGTTCGCCGGGATATTCTCCGAGCACTTGAACGGCAGGAAGGGTATGAACGGCTGGCTGATGCGCGAGCGTAGCTTGCTTTGGCGTACCCGCCAAGCGAAGAAAAGGTGGCACTCAGGAAGCCGAAAAGGTTACATTCACCGTTACCGCCTACGACTGACATCACCGACGCCGGATTCTACTCTGAATTGATGCCCCGCACCCGCCGCCCTTGGCGGCGTCATTGATTACGTGCTCAATCGCGGCAATGGCCGCATGCAGATTTTCCGCAAGCCGGACGGGCCGAAGATAAGGGGCCACCGCCACCGACCCTGCCAGCGCGGATGGAAAAGTGATGCTTTTCCTTTCTGATCCTGACTCCCCATCCGCTCCGATCACGCTCGCCCCACAATCGAACCGCCGTCTGACGTCCCCCGGCCAACAGGCACCCCCGCGCGGCGGTGCGGAGGGGGTTTACCCCGTCCGGTTTCCTTCCCCGGAGTGGGGGGGATTCGGGTCATTGCGATTGAATGTACCACATTGGGGAGGACATCGGACGGGGTTTCGCACCTCCGCGCCGCCGCACCGCCGCACCACCGCACCACCGCACCACCGCACCGCCGCGCCGCCGCGCCGGGGGGCGCGATGGCGGAGGGGGCATCGGGCGGCGGCTCTGCACGGGGGGCGACCTCTGTCGCATAAGCGGGTGGCGATCTTACATCAAAATTGGCTTTCCGAGCGCCCGGCGGGATACCGAGAACTGGCCGAGGTGCATCATGGGATGGGAGGCGAGCAGGATCGCGACATGGGCGACGGTCGGCGCGAATTGTTGCATGCGTTCGGGGGTGGGCCTGGCCATGTCGGCATCGCTGAGTTTCGCGACCCAGGCGGCGGCGAAGTCCATGGCTTGATCGAATCGGCTGAGTAGCTCCGCTTTGTTCGGGAAGAAAGTAGCATCGTCGATGTTGGCTTTGCTCTTGCCGAAGCGAGGATCATCCTCGAAAGGGAAAGTGACGGCTGGGTCGCACATCGTGACCATGCCGCGCACGGAGTTGGTCAGATGGCCCATCTGCCAGGTCGCATGATTGGCTGTTTTGGCGGGGCGGAACAGCATGTCCGCGTCCGAAAAATCCTTGAGGAAGCTGTCGACCATTCCCTTGCTCTGCACGATATTCTTCGAAAACAATTCATTGTTGGACATCGAGATCCTACATGGGCCGGGGTTGGGTTGAGCGTCAAAAACGTTGCGGATGATTCTGATGGACTTTGCACGCAGATGCAAGGCGGTGGCACGAGTCCCGGTGACGGTGTTCGTGATCCGAAGGCCCGAAGGAGAAAATCTGAAAGGGTCTTTTTCAGAGTTGCTGCTTTCTTCCTTCGGATTTTGTTCTGGTTTCTGGTTTCTGGTTTCTGGTTTTGGATTTCCTCACCCCCGCCGTACACTCCAATCGTCGTTCAAGGAATGAAATCAATGATGCACAAAATGACGATGACTCTGGCCGCGATCGGCTCCACGCTGGCGGCGCTCGCGCTGCTTGGCGCGGCTCCGGCCACGCGGCCGCTGGCGAAGTTCGAGCCGCCGGAGGGGGTTACCTATCACGGGCTCTGCCTGCCGGGCTACTGGGCGGAGGCGGAGTTCAATCAGAATCTGGAAAAGTATCGGAAGAACGTCACCGAGAAGCCGCCGGTGCTTCACTCCTGGTTCGCCCACTGCCAGGAGCATGGCAAATGGCGCACCTGGCATTGGATCAACCCCACCCCCGACGGCGGGCAATGCGCGGGGGAGGCGTGCAGCTTCGCCGAACTCGATCGGAAGAATGGCTTCGTGCCGGTCATCGCCTGGACTTGGATGAACTTCGGCGATGAAGAGCACTCGCCGCGCTTGCAGGATTTGGTGGCCGGGAAATACGACTGGTATCTGGACGATTGGATCAAGGGCGTCACCGAGTTCAAAAACCCGATGTTCATTCGCCTCAGCCATGAAATGGATGGCGACTGGTATCCCTACTCCGAGGGGTACAAGAAAGACCCGAAGCGAAATTCCGCCGCCGACTACATCGCTTACTGGCGGTATGTGGTCGATCGCTTCCGCAAGGCGGGCGTGATCAACGTCGCGTGGGTCTGGTGCGTCAACGGCGACCGCACCGGCGGCAAAGACTGGCCCGATTATTATCCCGGCGATAACTACACCGATTGGCTGGCGATCGATCTCTACAGCGCGCGAAACCCCAAAGACGTGGTGGGCCAGTTCATGGATTTGTACGCAAAGACCGGCAAGCCGATCATGCTGGCGGAAGCAGGCACGGGCCCCGAGCAAACTAAATTCAATCCTCACTTCGCCGGCGAAGCGGCCTGGGTGAAGGAGCTTTTCGACACGATCGAAGCGACGCCAAAGATCAAAGCCCTCTGCTGGTTTCAATACGGCAGCCAGTGGGACATCGAGCGCGACGCGGGGCAGTTGGCGGAGTATCGCAAGCGCATCGGCGGCGAGCGATACGGCAAGGCGTTTGTCGATTCCGACAGGGCGAAATGACTCGCCACGGCTTTTAGCGCAGCGGCGAAACAGGGAATGAATACGCTGATCGATCCGCTATCATGAGAGACGGCGGGGCCTCCTTGATCGTTCCGAAGATCGGCTCGCAAACCGAAATAACGTCGCGGACGATTCCCGGTTCGCATTTGGCGGCGTTCCGCTCGTTTTGCAGGGTCGCTCATTTCTTGATAGAATTGACCGCCATGACTGCATCCCTCGCAAAAGCTTTCGCCAAAGCGTTCCGTCTCCCGGAGGCCGCACAGGAGCAGTTGGCCGCGCAGGTGCTCAAGGACGTTCGCGGCGAGTTGAGGACAGGATAAGGGGTCGCTTCGGCTCAGTCTCAACCCTCACCGAATCACTCTCCCGGCATGAGATGGTGAGTGATCGCCCGGAGCAACATTTCCTGCTTGCGGCGAGCCGTGAGGATCGAGCGGAGGGACTCGCCGAGATTTCGTTTCATCATGCTGTTGATCGTCTCGCTCCGGGCGCGCTGGCCGTAGACTCCTTTGTCGGCCTTTCGGGCGAAGCGGTTTTTCATCAGGCGTCGGAAGCGCCCGGTCGGGGGCTTGGCGGACGGCCGGCCGATCCTGGCCGGGATCACCGAGCGTACCTTCAGATGCAGCC
>JANXVV010000211.1 GCA_025351525.1 Humisphaera sp.
GCAATGCCGTGTGCGATTGCCCGTCACAAATCAGCGTCGTTCCCGGATTCACCCGACGGGCGGCGATCATCACCGTGCTGGTCATTGCCAACACTACGGGGCGGAACGACAGGCTGTGCGGGCAGATCGGGGTCACGCACATCGCATCGACATTCGGGCTGATGATCGGCCCGCCGGCCGAGACGTTGTAGGCGGTCGACCCGCTCGCGGTGGCAACGATCACGCCATCCCCGCTGTAGCGAATGCCGGTCTCGCTGTCGGCACTCAGCTCGAGATCGATCATGCGAAAAGGCGGGCCGGCGGTGATGACCGCGTCGTTCAGAGCCGTCGACACAAATCGCCGTGAGACGGCCACTTCATCGGGATCGTTGAATCGGCAGGGCGATCCTTCCGGACACACCGAGGCCTCCAGCATCGAGCGACGGCTGATCGTCAACCCGCTCTCGAGCATCAGTTCAAATCTCGGTTTAAATTGCTCCGGGGTGAAATCCGCCAGAAAACCCAGCCGTCCGAAGTTGATCCCCATCACGGGAATTTGCCGTCCCGCCAGCTTGCGGGCTACGGCGAGCAGTGTGCCATCTCCCCCCATCACGAGGATCACGTCGGCGGACAGATTGGACCAGTCCCCGCCGCATCCCTCATCGGTGCCCACCACCTGCACGCGCGCTTTCAACCAGGGCAACAGTTCGCGCAAAGCCGGTGTCACCAGCGGCTTTGACGTGTTGGCAACGATGAATAGCCGCATCCTCTCCCATAAAAAAGGTCGTTCGGAAGACGACCGGGGAACCGACGGCACAAGGCCGGTACTGCTTAGGGCTGCTTCCTTTCGGACCTGACCCGATTCACAGCCGACCCTTGCATCGGACCCGGCCGTCTTCCGAAACGACCTTGGAAAAGCGTTTTACCCGATCGGGCACGTCTTGGGAAGCAGCGCGATGCAAAGTTGCCCCTGCTCGATGGGCGTCCATCACTTCGCGATCAACTGTATATCCTTGATCCAAACCTTCCCTTTTTCACCCCCGAGAACCAGGGAGATGCGGTCTTTTTTTTCCTTTGAAACTCCCTCGGCTTTGAATTCGTACTTGAAGTCCTTCCAGTCCGTCGTGACCTCCGCTGTTTCCGTCAAGCCGATCGTGTGCCAATCCTCCTGATCCACCATCGCGTTCACGGGCATGTTTCGATCCGAAGACGCTTTGGCCTTGAAGCTCAACACGTACTCCTTACCCTCAGCCATCTTTAGATTGGTCTGCACCGCCTGCACATGCCAATCGGTGCCGCTGATCTCTTTGACCGTGATGACGATCGCATCGGCTTCCGGCGCCATGTCCGCCTTGGCCGTCTCGTGCTGCTCCAATCTCCAACTGCCCGGCTCCTTGGCCGGCTTGGCGAGATTCTTTTTCTCCTCGCCGGTCACCGTCAATGCGCCCACGAACAACAGCGCGATCACCGCCACAGTCGATTTGCGACACATAGGTTGTTCTCCCGAATAAAAGTGCGATGCGAATCGACGGCGAACGCCATCATCATGCAAACTGTAATCCCGCCGGGGGCGAGGTGCAATTGCCGCATCGTCATCGCTTCTCCCCGAAGTTCACAATCCCTTTGTACGGATTGTGCTCCGGGTCCACATTCTTCACCGTCATCTTCTGAATCATCGGCGCTTTCACGGGCCGGCCCTGTTTCGGGTCCGCCAACGGGACGGCGGCGATTTGGTTCACCGCTTCCCTGGCCCCGACCACTTTTCCAAAAGCGGTGTAGTAGCGGTCGTATTGCTGGGTGTGTTTATAGTCCAGGCAAATGAAGAATTGGCTGCCGGCGGAATTGGCGAATTCCTGGCGCGGGCCCACACCGGTGGCGGGATCTTCCAGCGGATCGCGCATGCGCGACATCGACAGCACACCCGCCTCATGCGTGCGCGTGCTGAACTCGGCATCGATCGAATATCCCGGCCCGCCGGTGCCATCCCCTTTCGGGTCGCCCCCTTGGATCGTGAAACCCGGGAGGATGGTGTGAAAGATCAGCCCGTCATAAAAACCCTGGTCGGTCAATTTTAGAAAATTGTCGACCGTCACGGAGGCGGCATCGTAATACAGTGCGATCGTCATCGTGCCGGCATCCGTCGTCATTTCGACGAATTGGAGCGGTTGGACGCGCGTGACCATCGCGCCGGTGGGCGCGCCCAATCGCTTGTCGTCGCGCACGCCGATCACGATGGGCGTTCCGATGAAATTCGCGGGAGAGACCATTTCGCCCGGCTTACTCGGCACCGCGAATAACAGATACGTCCCGGCCTTGGCCAACGTGGGATACAGCGTCTTGACGTCGACGCTTTGCCCGTCGCGCAGTTCCGCGGGCCCGGTGGGCGCGATGGTGCTGCCGGTGAAGTCGGACAGGATTAACGTGACGGGTGTTGGGGATTTGCAGGTCACATCCAGCGATTGAGTTGGCGACACCCACTGTCGCGCGGGGAACAAGACGGACCAGAGCATGAGGACCGGAACGATGGATTGCATGCAGACTCCTGAAGGCTTTCCCCTTTTTTCAGTTGCTGAAACGTTGAAGAAGCCCGGCCCTCCGGGTCGGCGCTAAACGAGGGGGGACGTGGTTCATACCGATCAGCTGCCGCGCCGTTCATTGTCGATACTTTTCCGCGACCGATAATTCAAATCCACCGTGTCGCGGATGGAGTGGAACGTCTCGAAATTCCGCACGGCATCGATAGCAAATCGTGATCTTGGGAACGAAGCAGTAGAGCAGCGCATCGACGACCGCCGCCCCGACCAGCACCCATGCTCCCAGATAAAACGTGTGGGGGTTTGACGCCAGGATCAGAAAGACCAAGGCGGCGATGACGACAATCAGCAACCCGATTTTTTGCGGGAAATCCTTGCGGATAAATAAATCCGGGCAACCGCAGGAGGGGCAGGTTTCGAGAGGTTGGCGGGTAGGGTTCGACATTCTTCTCTGGTCCCCTCCCCCCGGTAATCCGGGGGGAGGGGTAGGGTGAGGGGGCATTTTTTCGTCATTGATCAGGCCCGCGTCGCAAAAACAATCGAATCAGGAAAAACCCCTCAGCCTAACCCTCCCCCCGGCGTACCGGGGGGAGGGGACCGGAGAATCAAAACGGCAACCCGGTATCCCTCAACAACGGCAGCGCGATCATCTCACCGATGAAAATCAAAACGCCGCACACATATAGTATCCCTGTCGCCGACTGGGTTGCACGGCGTTTGATGCAGTCGTGGGCCATGTACAAAAACACAAACGGCACCGCCAATCCCACCAGCCATCGGGTCAGCATCAGCAGGCCATGAACGCCCCAGAGCATCCGGACGGGGTGGATCGAGTTCAGAACATAGACTCCTGCCGTCGACGAAATCAACCGCAGCAGCGCAACGAACGCGACGGCGGCATTGAGCCGTGCGAAAGGTTTCATGGTCAT
>JANXVV010000231.1 GCA_025351525.1 Humisphaera sp.
TCCGATGGCAGCCATTCGGGCGCGTTCATCTGAATCGGTCAAAAGTCGAACGAGCGCTGCGCCTAGTGCCACCGGTTCCGCCAGTACCCCATACCGCCCGCCGTCCAGCACTTCCGAGGCACCCGGATTTGGCGTGGCGACCACCGGCGTGCCCGAAGCCATCGCTTCGATGTAAGGGACGCCGAATCCTTCGTAGCTGCTGGGCAGGCAAAAGACCCATGCACGGCGATAGAGGCCGGCCAATTCCTCAGTCGGAATCGAACCGAAGACCCTGACGCCTTCCGCCTCCGGCGCATCGGAGCAAACCATCCATAACTTTGCCGCGGGCACGGCAGGCTGGACCACGTCGTGGAAAATCTCCATGAGCATTTTCCCGCGCTTGCGATTGCGGTAGGTGCCCACGAAAAGAATCGTCGGATCGATTTCCCGTTCACCCACGGAGTGAAAAAGCGACAGGTCCACACCATTGGGAATCACCCGGCGAATCCAGGGATAGGAGCGGCAGGTATTCTGCGAAACACCGACGGTTCGGTCGGCGACCATCACCGACATCACTTCTCCCGCAGCCAACGCGAGCATGCGCACTTTTTCCTTGAATCGGGGGATGTTGAACGCCTCGCTGAAACACGACCCGTGCATGGTCCGCACATGGCAAGGCACGCGCCGTCGCCAGAGCCAGTAGTCGTCACCGTGCGCATGCAGAACATCGAACCCGGACAAGTCCTGCCGTCGCATTTCCCAGGCGATGCGAAAAGATCGGAACGCCTTTCCCACAGGCACCTGGCGGTGTTCGTAGAGCGCATCGACCGGCTGATCGCAAGGGCTGAACATGACGACGCGATGCCCGCGGCGAACCATGGCGTTGGCCATGTAATGCGCCTGATACCCCACGCCGATCTTGCTGCCGCTGGGGAGGTAGTAGGAGAGCATGGCGATGTTGAGAGGACGGTCACTCGTCATAAATTATTTCAACGGTCCCTGGCGTTTCATCAGGTAATCGGTCACCCCGCGCAGGATGAGCAGCACCCCGCGAAAACTGTGCGGCTCGCGGCGGCGGAGCGCGCGTAGGCCGCATCGAAGATGGCGATCGATCACGCGCCATTGGATTTTCCATCGCCCGCGCGCGGGGGCATGGAGACGGACCAGCAGCAGATTGTTTCGGACCGAGTAATACGCGCCGGTTCTGCCCGCCGTCGCAAACGATCGGCCGACTTTATGATCGATTCGCGCCGAAGGAACAAGTCCCACCCTACTACCGGCGGCCCGCGTTCTCAGGCTGAGATCCACATCCTCCCAATTCAAAAAGAAGCGATCGTCGAATCCACCCAGCTCTCGCATCAGATCAACCCGCGCGAACATCGCACACCCGGAGGCCCAGGGAATCTCAAATGGGGCGTCGTCGGTCGCCGGGGGATGTTCATTGTCATGCACGGCGATGCCCTGGTCCAATTCGATGCGCGAACCGGCGAACCAGGGCTCGCGCGGTGGATCGAAGTAACGGATTAGCGGAGTTAAAATCCCAAATCGCGCCTCCGCTTCCGCCGCCGAAACCAGTGCTTCCACCGCATGAGGATCGGAGAGGGTGTCGTTGTTCAACCAATAAATATATTTCGCATCCATCGCATGGAGCAGACCCAGATTATTCGCGCCGGTGAATCCCAGATTGCAGCCCGCTTCCAGAACCGTCACCTCCGGGAACTGCCGGCGAATCACGGCCACCGAATCATCGCTCGAACCGTTATCGACGACGATCACTCGTTTATTCGCATAGGTGTCGCCTCGTAATGATGTAAGACATTCCAGCGTATCGGCCAAGCCGTTCCAGTTGATCGTGACGATGCAGACGCGCGGGGCCGGCGATGAAAATACCTCACTCATGCGATGACCATTTCGCGTTCCTATTGGAATCTTTTCGCGTAGCCCAGTTTGTACTGCAAATCGTGCGAGCGCTCACGAATCACTTTCGCCGGCACACCGCCCACCAGCATGAAAGGCGGCACGTCCTTCGCCACCACCGCGCCGCTGGCAACCACTGCGCCGCGCCCGATGCGAACGCCCGGCAGAATGGTGACGCGCGTGCCGATATAGACGTAGTCTTCAATCACCACCGGCCCGCCGTGCTCCGAAAATTCCGGGGAATCAATGTCATGCTCGCGAGTGTAGATGCGCACCTCGGCGGCGATATTGACGCAATCGCCGAGCGTGATGCCGTCACGACCGTCAAAAAAAGCGTCATTGCCGATGGTACAGTGTTGGCCGATGCACAAACCCTCCGGCGCGAAGAAGCGGGCTTTCCAGTGGATCGAACTGGTCTTGGGCAGTTTCACACCGGCGCGGCGATACCAAAAATTCCGCACGAGATGGGAGGGAAAATCCCCGATCTGCGTCAGCAGGTAAAGCCGCAGATCCCCCCACACGTTCCAAGCCCACCCCCATGCGCGGTGCAGCGGAGTAACGCGCTTGAGGTAGCGTCGCCAGCGAGATGTCGGTCTGTCGGTCAGTTCTTCCATGAATTCATCGTAAAAGCCGTAAGGAACGGGTCTGCAATAACTTCCGCGTTTGGATTGGGTGCCACAGGTCGCGGTACCCCGAGACCTGTGTCTTTCGGCCGGGCTAGCACAGGTCTCGGAG
>JANXVV010000251.1 GCA_025351525.1 Humisphaera sp.
AGCTTGAGTTGCTTGTCCTTCTTCTTTCGCTGTCCCTGCTGCGGAGCCTCGGCTTCGTCTTTGCCGAACAATCGCTTGGTTCGTTCGGCCACGCCAAGCAGGCGGGCTTTGTCACCCTTGACCTCGATCACGCTCGAAAGCTGTTCGAGATGAACACCAAGCCCCTGGGCGATCTTGCGGGCGGCGTCGAACTCCAGCACATAGCCGCCGCCCTTTGTCTTGACGTTGGAGGAACCTTCTTCGTCATCCACGCCAGCTTCCTCAGCGGCATCCGCGTCTTCTGTGACCTCAGCCCCATCTGTCGAGACGACGCTGCCTGCATTGAGCGTCCAGAGCCACATTGCCGTCAGGCGGGCATCTTCCTCAAAGCCTGTGGCGTCTGCCCCTTGGAAGATTTGAGCCAATGCCTCCTGGGCCACCGCTCCCCAAACGTAGGTGAGATACTCTTTGAGCATGACCTGCTCACCACTAGCCTTTTCTACCCGAGCGTAACGCGAGAAGATTTCGAGGGCAGGGCCAAGGCAGGCAAAGATGGCGTCGGCACCGACAACACCTTCCGCTCCTAACCGCTTCATCCAATCATGGGTCCGCTTCGGAAGCTCCCCAAGTACTTCTCGCCAATCTCCGACATCGTCCTGCCGCACGTTTCCGTGTGCGTCCTCACGAGGACGGCAGACGAGATGCACTGATGACCCAAGCCTCGCCTGCTGTTGTGCGGCAACGCGGTTCTCCATCTCGGTATCGATCGGCCATGACCCCGTAATGATCCAACCTGCGTCCACAATCGCTTGGAGAAGTGCCTCCCAGCTTGAGGTCGTTTTGCTCGCAAAAACTATGGTGGAGATACCCATCGGCCGTACTACCCGTCGCGCCTCAGAAAAGGCGCTACGTAGGCCGCACTCATAGAACTCAACCGTCTTCTGGGAGATGTTTTGCGCATGTGGCAAATCAACGATGATCTCGTTTGCTCGATTCACTTCCCGCTCATCGAAGAGGCTGGGATGAACGTCTGCAAGCGTACGTCGCAACCACACGTAGAAAAAGTCAGACAATGCCGCATAGGCGATTGCATGATAGTATGGGGGATCAGTAACCAGTGCGTCCGCGCTATCGTCAGGAAGAGGATGTTCCATGGCCGACGCACGCTGAACCGTAGCAATGGTTGTGACAATTCCGCTCTCACGATCCAATACGGCCATGAGCCAGCCAAGAGATTGGTTCCAACCACCCGAGCGGTCGCTTGTCGGATCGCCTTCTGCGAAGTCCCACACCATCGGAAACGCCTGCCTCGCACAGGTATTGTTGATGCCGCTCATGGTGGGACTCGGATCATACCGACAAAGCGATGAACAGCGGTCGACCACGCGGTCCAAGACAAGACTCAAGCAGCTTTTGACGGCGGCTGACAAATCTGTCCCGTGTGCCCGCGCGATTTGCTCCCCAGCCTTTCGGATAAGCGTTACGAGTGTGGACAGAGCGAGAGCCTGACGCTGCGTAAAAAGGTCACCCCATGTCTCAGCACCATATATCAGCATCTTGATGATGCGGAATGTACCCGCTTTTGAAATAGGTTCGTCGGGCACAGGCGACAAACCGTGATGAAATGTACTACTTAATTCAGCGAGCCTCTTAGAAGCGAGATTCACGACCGCAACGTCTTTGGATGTCGCAAGCCGAAATGACCTCCCCACGTCCCCAGGTCTCGTCAAAACCACCGCAAATAGTTTGGCGTCGCTTGCACCACCTCGCCGCTTTCTCAGTTGGCTCCGTACTGCTGCGACAGCCGTGGTGTATCCACAACAAGGGCAGACAACGGAACCACGTTTGGCCGTGCCAACTCCAGCAGAACTTCCTTGAGCACCGATTAGAAGTTCATACTTCACGGTCGCCGCGCGCTCAGGGTCGGAAGTAACCTGCACGGCTACATTGTGCGTCCCACCTTTCGCTAACCAGGTGGAGTTCAGAAGGGGCACCTCTGCGCCACAAGTCGGCCCTTCGCACCGAATTGTTCTGGCCCAAAGATAAGCGAGGGGCGCGCCCCCATCTTCATCTTCTGGATAGAACTGCGCCAATTCCTTCTCGGCCTGGTCCTTCACCCACGCGCCCCATTTGCGCACCTCGTCGGCGAGCTTCGGGCCGTATTTAGGGATGTACTCCAGCACGACCTTATTGAGCAGCACGGCGACGGGGTTGAGATCAGACGCAAAAGCATCAGCCCCGACGCGAAGGGCTTCCAACGGAATTGCACCGCCGCCCGCGAACGGATCGACCACCAGCGGGCGGGTGCCCTTTTCACCGCCAAGAGCTTCGTGGGCGGCTTGCGTCAGGGCACGGGCCGTATCAAGGAACCAGTGATTGGTGGAGGCTTCCCAGGCGGCGAAGTCGGCGATGAAGTCGAACAGGAACGCTCGCAGCCTAACCTGACCTTTAAGAGTCGTGGGATCAATATCACCGCTGCCGTGTGTCAGACGCATGTAGCGGGTGAATGAACCCTCATTGCAAATCTCCGCTCCCCACTTGTTGGACTGCGATGCCTTGGCAAAGGCGACGATCTGCCTGGCTGCTTCATCTCGAAACGACTGAGGGCACAGCGGGTCGGCGGGATCAGGCCAAAGCGACGCGCAGATGACTGCCCGACACGCCGCCAGCGGACGCCTGGCCCACCAGATGTGGAGCGTCGAGATATGCCCGTGACGGATCGACTTCTCGCGCCTTGCGTGCGCGGAAATTCGCTTGATGGGCAGATCGACTTCGATGAGGCGTTTGGGGTAGGTCATGGGCAAAGAGGCCTCGACGGATAAGAAGCAGATACATAATTCGTTATTTTTACATGACTTAAAATCTTTACGTCGGTTCTTTTCCCTTGGGGTTGGATAAGAACTCGTCGTCCAATTCAAGATCGGGGATGGTGTAGCGACGAACGTTGCGGCCCGCTTTGGGATTCACAACGACGAGCAGCCCTTGTTCGACCCACGCCTTCAGACGTTTTGAGGCCGTTAACGTGTCCTCCGTATCCAGCAGTTTTCGGACTTCGGCATTTCCGATCGCTCCGTGTTCGCGGATGTACGCGGTCAATTGTTTCCAAATGGAGGGGCGATTGTGATTGAAGAGGACAGTCACCACGGCTTCCCGCTCGATACGAGGGCGGGTGATGTACAAGGGCGGATACAAGCCCGACTCGCGCATCGTGCCGATCATCATTCGGACCCCTTCTCCTGCATCGAGATTGGGCGGGTTGGGGAACTCTCGCAGGTGCTGAACGATGAGCGGATTTCGACTATGGGTTCCGACACGACCAATGTTGCCAGCCGTTACGGGGCCGACGAGCATTCCAGGCGATTCGATTTCAATACGATCCGAGAAAAGTCGGATGATGATGTCCGAGGCCAGACGGTAATCGCGGTGGATCACGGCATTGGTAATAGCTTCGACGATAACTCTGACGGGGTATCGCTGAACAATCTCAAAGCCGAGCGGGCCGAACTGGACTCGGCCTGCCAGTTCTGCGATGACAGCCTGACGAGCGTCAACAATCTGTCGAGCCACGGGACCGACGACGTTCGTTGGAGGACGCACCAGGTTTGTATTGGGGTCCGTTGAAATCTGCGTTCCCTTGTAATGGAAAACGCGGACCGCTGCCTTTCCCCCGAGAACGCCCGAGGGTTCTTCAGCAAAAAGGAGTACCGCCGCGCGAGTTGGACGGAGTTGCCCCGCAACGTCCTTTTTAGCGAGGCCGACGTGGAACATCGCCTGTTCAATCGGTCGGGTAAACTTGCGCTTCTCTGCGTAAGCCCGCCAGTAATCTGTGTTCAGCAAATCAAAGTCAATCTCTTCGGTTTGTGATTCGGCTGAAATTACGCCTCGCGCGTGGCACAAATCGGTGATTTCGTTCGCGGTGAGGTGCTTGTTGCCTTTCGTCAGGCGAGTGAATGTTCCGTCGTCTACAATGCTGTGGATTCGGCGGCTTTTGGAAATCTTGAGCAGGATGATCGATCCGTGCTTCCCGTCACGTAATGTGCAGCCAATTTCTTGGTGTGTCCACGGCAACTGATCTGGCTCGGTGATTCGAGAGCGGAGCTTGCGTTGCAGTTCATCCCAGTTTATCGGATGATCTTGGATGCCATAGATGCGGTCACGCCCTTTGCCCTTGTCAGGGTCCTCAAGACCGAGCGCGACGATCCCGCCTTCAGTATTTGCAAGGGCAACAACCGACTCCAACAGCCTGTCGACTTTCCCAATCCGTTTGCACTCAAAGCTGATTGATTCGGGGCGTTCCAACAATCGGCCAACCAGTACGTCATCTAATGGCGGCAACGAAGAATCGTTCATTGTTGAGTCTCCTCGCCGCGAAATATTTGATTTGGGCCTAATACATAATGTTCCACTCGAACAATTGGCTCCCAGCCGAGCGTGGCGGGATTCTGAACGATGTGCATCTGCGGCTTTGACGCGCAGTTGAAGACGACGTACAACCAGAAATCATCCTTGAGCCGTTCGGCGGTCTTGTACTCGTTACCCGTTAGAGCAACTTCACCCACGCCCGCGCGACCTTTGACTTCGATGAAGCGGACTTCAACGGCAGTCTTCAAATCTTCGGGGTGCAGCCTGCGAGAGATCAGGTCGAAGCCGCGATTGTCCTTCTCGACGCTTTCGACAACCCATCCGCGTGCATTCTCATGGGCGATGACGGCATCAACGGCGATCCGCTCGATCTCCTCGTCGCGGACCATCGGGGCGATACCAGGAGCCGTACGCTCGGGATGCGGCAGCACCCACGATGAGCCGATGTACTGCACCTCGCCAATGGAGCATTGCTCCTCTTGATCGAGTTCGGCCAGCCGCCGCTCCAGGCGACCGTTGAGTTCATCAATGCGGTCCTCGGCCTGCTTGTTTGACGCCAGAAGCCAGTTGGGAACGTCGGTGTATTGCGACTGGTCATCGTGCAGTTTGCCGAGCGTCATGTTCTGGCGGTGGATCAACTCATTCAGGCTGATCTGAAGATGGTTGCGGATCGTCTTGGTCTGCTTCGCCGCCTGCTGCGCGGTTTCGGTAAGGAAAGGAGTGAGGGCCTCTTCGACCAGCTTTTGCTCCCGAACGGCGCGGTCAACGAGCGTGACCGAAGGCGCGGCTGCGGTTTTCGGAGCGACGGAAAGGTCGAGGAAGATCGTCGGCTGTCGGACGGTGACTGTGCCATCGACCATCGTGTGGACGACGAACAGGCGGCGATGAAGCTCATTGCCGCGCCCGTTCTTGATGGCGGCGGCGAATACGTCCAGATGGTACGGGACCGACGTGTGAAGGTCGTAGAACATCGAGCCGCGTTCAAGGTCTGTACGGACGGCTTCCTCGGCGGCGGCTCTCACCGTCTCAAACAGGGGATGTCCTGGCGTCACCCAGTCGAGGGTGCCGTCCTTCTTGACGATCTCCTTGTCGAAGGCGACGTTCTTGTACTCGCGCGCCAGCCGACCGAACTCGGGTTCAAGCTCTTCGCCCAATGGCCAGAGCGGACGCGGCACCTTTCCGACGCGGTAGACGTGCGCTCCCTCCTTGATCTCTTTCGGTGTGACCCCGACGACGGGGCCAGCCTGGGTGAAGAAGTCTTCGATGACCTCGGGCACGAGCCGACGCTCCTTGGCTTCGGAGTTCTTGCCGACGATGGCCGACAGGTTTAACTCTCGCTTGGCCAGCCCTTCGAGCGTGGATTCGGTGATCTGACGGAACCGCTCGGAGTCCACTTCTTCGATGATGCGGTCCTTGATGGCGTCTTCGGTCAGGCTCCGCAGGTACATCTCGCGGAGCATCTTCTCCAAGCCGTTGGCGGGGAAGATGTCGCCCAGAACGTTGAAGACCTTGCCTGTCTTGTCCTTGTCGAGGTCGAGTTCGATCTGCTCCAGCCGCTCGAACAGCTTGGCCAGCACTCGGCCTTCGCGGGTGTTGGTCGAAACGAAGTTGAGGATGAGGCAGTCCTTCTCCTGGCCGTAGCGGTGGATGCGGCCCATACGCTGCTCCAGGCGGATCGGGTTCCACGGGATGTCGTAGTTAATCATCATCCAGCAGAACTGGAGATTGATGCCTTCGCCCGCCGCTTCTGTAGCGACGAGGATTTGGCAGTCTTCGCGGAACGCACGCTCGGAGTAGATGCGAGTGCCTGGCGTATCGCGGTCGCCGATCTTCATCCCACCGTGGATTTGAGTAACGCTTAGCCCCCACGATTCCAGCCTGCCGACCAGATAATCGAGCGTGTCCTTGTGCTCGGTAAACACCAGCAGCTTCATCTTCGGATCGCTGAAGATTCCCTCGGCGGTGATGACCTCTTTCAGCTTGACGAGCTTCGTCTCAATCTCTCGATGCTCAAGGTGTTTCGCCTGCTCGATCAGCCTGTTGAGGTCTTGGATTTCCTCGCGTAGGGCGAAGGGATCGACGGACGCTACAGCGTCTTCGAGCTTGGTGATGATTTCGGTCTGCTCCTCATCCGTCAGATCATCGAAGTCTTCGGGCACCTTGTTGGCGATCTGCTCCTGGCGGTATCCCTCGGGGTCTTCGAGGATGCGTTCTCGCTTGTCGCGCATCCGCTCAAGGCTGCGTCGGACGGCGTAAACGCTCGACGCGAATCGGCGTTGGAGCATCGCCATTGTGAAGCCGACCGCGCGGCCCGTCGTGGCATTGGCGTGGGATGCCTTGATCGACTGCTGCTCGACGTAGCGCGTGAGGGCGTCGTAGAAGTCCCATTCGTCGGCGTCGATCTTGAACTCGCGGGTCTCGACACGCCGCTTGGTGAACAGTTTCTTGACGACGCCCGTCTCAGGGTCGGGGAAGCTGACGAGGGCTTCCTTCGTGCGCCGCAGATAGAAGGGCGCGCTGTTCTTCGCCATCGCTTCTTCAAGGCTCTTCACATCGCCGTACACGTCTTTGTCGAGCAGTTGGAGGAAGAGGCAGAAGTGCTGCGGGTCACCCTTGTGGGGCGTGGCGGTCATCAGCAGATAATGATCGGTCATCTGCGAAAGATGCTCGCCAAGCTCGTAGGCGAGCGTCTTCTTGTCCGCGCTGGCGGCAGACATCTTGTGGGCCTCGTCCACAATGATTAAGTCCCAATGGCTGCGGAGCAGGCTGTCCTTCGCGTCATCGACGCGCGAAACCCACGAGACGGAGGTGATGACCTGATTCTTGTCCTGCCAAGGATTCGAGCCGTAGTTGGCCCGCAGCACGTCTCCGCGCACAACCTCGAACTGCTCGCGGAATTTGTCCTTCATCTCGCGCTGCCATTGGAAGGTCAGGTTGGCGGGCGTGACGATGAGCGTGCGCTTCACCAGCCCGCGAATCTTCATCTCCTTCAGCAGCAAACCCGCCATGATCGTCTTGCCCGCCCCTGGATCGTCGGCCAGCAGGAAGCGGACGCGCGGCATCTTGATGAAGTAGTCGTAGACCGCCTCAAGCTGGTGCGGGAGCGGATCGACGCGGGCAATGGAGAGGGAGAAGTACGGGTCGTACTCGTAGGCGAGAGCGAGCCGCATCGCTTCGACGCCGAGGCGGAAGCGGAGGGAGTCCCCGTCGTATGACTTCTGATCGGAGGAGATTTCGAGCGTGGCGATCTGCTCGGGCGAGAGGATCGGCTGGTGGGTCAGCCCCGTCTTGAGACCAGTGCCGATGACCTTGACGGACGCGCCGAGTGGAATGACGGCGATGACCTGCACGGGCTCATTGAAGAGAGCACCGCGCAGGATGGCGTTCGGTCTCAGTTCGGAAAAGTCCATCGTTCCTCCACCCGTCCAAGTTCAGCAGCCTCGACCACAACCATGCGGGCACGCCTTCGGCGAGGCATCCGTCTCGTTTCAAATCTCTGCGGAACGCTAAACCATTTAATCATCAGTCGATACCGTCGCGGCAAAGTGTACCCGCGCGGACGGCTGGACGCTAATCTGCCGCATGTCACTGTCAACGTCATGTCAGCGAAAGAACTAAATCTTCGGGACGAGAAGAAGGGCGTGGCGCAGAAGTGAAAAAGGGAGCACCCGTGAGTAGCTTGGAGTCCCAAACAGGAGGGGTAGGGGTGTCGATTATGCGGGGGCCAGTTCGTCGTCGCCCGCCTGCTGCCTAGCCAAACCTCCGTCGATCAGGGCATTCATCGCGTCACCTTTGGAAACGCCGATGTCGAACCGCATCACCATCTGCCCGCCCTCATCCAACGCCAGCATCAGTGACCGCGCGCCTTCCGCCTCGCGGCGGATCATTTCTTCTGTGTCCTTCAACTGATCGGCGACGGCGAATCCGATCCTCCTCAGCAACTCGGCAGGCGTCAGCACGATGTCGCCGTTCGGCGCGGGTCCGAGCATCAGGTGATAACTCGGTTTCGACGGCCCTAGCCCCGAGTCCGACGCGGAGATGTCGGCTTCGAGGGTGTCGTTCTCGTTGGTGATCTGGACGATGATGAATTTCATTTCGCAGAATAATACCGCCGACGCTGAGAACTGCGATGGCGTCAAATTCCATTTTGCTTATGGAAGGATAGAATTTCAGCCGTGAAAAGATGGCTTCGATGGCTATTCAATTCGATGGTGATGGTGTCTACGCTGTTGTGACGGCCCCAGAAAGGTTGCCACGCGTACTCTAAACACTGCGGCTATGGTGAGACGTTAGCCAAACGCTCTAACTCGGAACAAAGCTGAATTGAACATGCTACTGTAAGATCGGATAAACATGCCTGTCGATCCTTGGCTTCCTCTCTTACTTATTTTCGGCGGCATTGCCGTCATCTTTGCACGCATTGGTCGAAGTTTCAAATACCAAATCGCAAAATCCTCCGATAGTCCCCTTCGTTGGTCTCCCGTCGCCCTCCCCGCCCTCGTCGGTACGATCGCATGGCTTATCCTGCTAATCTCCACCGGACTAATATTAGACCGTGAACACTTCCTTGGTATTGCCCTTTTCCTTGTATGTTTCCTAATCCTTTTCGCCATCTGGAAAGTCACAAGCCCAACTCAAATACGATCCGAAGATTCCTCCAAAAAAACCTGTATCACCTGCGGCTACGACCTTCGCGCCACGCCCGACCGCTGCCCTGAATGCGGAACGGTTCCTGCGAAAGTAATCGTATGAAGCAACTGCGGAAGATCGTGTCCAACGCTCCCCCCGTTGTGTCACTACTGCTTTGCGTTGCGACGGCAATTCTGTGGGTGGACAGCTATCGCCAACGAGATTGGTTTTCATTGCCCCATGCCTATTTCCTCACTCTTTTTGCTGCCCTCCCCACGACTCGTTTGTTCCTTTATCTCCGTCGTCATCGTACCGTAAAAGCGGGACACTGCGGCGTATGCGGGTACGACCTCCGCGCGACACCCGACCGATGCCCTGAATGCGGAACTATTCCAGCCCAACAGAAATGAAATCGGTGTCGCCGTATACATAGGGAACACCCCATGGCAGTTTGGAGTCCCTAAAGAAAATGAAGGGGGGGTAGGTCGGCCTCTACCCCCAGGGAAGTTGTTTCTCTGCGCGCGAATTCAGCCCCCGCTTGATTTTACTCTCTACGGCACTTTCGGCTGTGATTCGTGTTCGACGATGCCTTTTGCGGTGAGAAATCAACATGCCTTTATCATTTCCGATCTGACCTGTGATCGTCCTCCAACTCGTCGATCTATTCCTTTGGATACCTGTGAGTACCGTCCCATGGTAAATCAGAGCGACTCCCACGTGTCATCGGATGATTGATTCGATGCTGGTCGCACCAGCGGTTCAGTTTAATAATTCGGTTGGAATTCGATTTTCGCCGTTACTAATCAAAACTGCGGATAAACGCTCCCTCAAGAACCTTGCCGTTATGCTCAACCACAGCGGTGTGAGATAGCACCTGCTGGCCATCTACGGCGAAATGCGCACCGTCAAATGAGACGACCGCTCCGTTACTTAGTACAACTTTATCTCCTATGGAAAGCTGACGGGTGATATACCCGTCACCATTGGCACGCTCATACGTCCAAATACTCGCGTCGTGGTTGACGCTGTAAAGCTCTGTATAAGGTGGAACCTGTCGTGAGGCGCAACCCGCAAATACCGTCGCCCAGCCAAACCATAGCGAAGCCAATGTTGTCCAACGCATCCTCTTATTCTACCTTGTGAACTCCCCTGCGCGAGGAGGCAGACGACACCCATCCCAAAATTGTGTCTGCCCCCAGACGCCCCTCAATAATCGTCGGGGGTCAAGACGCATGTGCTCGACCGATCCGCTTCTGTGATGACCCAGACCTTCGTTGTGCCGCCCTTCAGCAAATACGCCGAGAACACCCGTTCGCCGTTGGCGATGGCGTCTTCGTTGGCCTTCCAGTCTGCTTTGCAGACCGCACCGAAGTCGCCTGTGACGTGACGCATGAGTAAGCCATGCGCCGAGTCGCCGCTTTTGGCGAGCGTGTCCAGCGCGGCGGGCGTTGCGACGATTCGACCGAGGGGAAAACGCTGACGACAATTTGAGTTGGTTGCGATCATACGGAAAGCAACATCGCCAGGCTTGTGAACTCTCTGCTGATCCCACCTCAACACCCATCCCAAAAGCTGACATCGGGGCGAGTCGCCAAGTTCACAGGCAGGCCGCTGTCCCCATCGACGTTACCTAACGAAAGGAATGTCATGGGTTTGGTTTCTTCTCTGAATCGCACGCGGAAAATTGGGGCCGAGTTTGAAGGCTACATTATTCTGACGGGTTCGGGCGATGCGCGATCAGCGCAGGACTCCCTTGCCCACGCCCTCTCACAGAACGGCATCCCTGCCATCGCACGCGGGTATTCGCCAGAACCGCTTCCGCCAGGCATCAAGGCGGCGGTCGAATACGACTCTTCGATTTCCCCCGAGTCGCGGTATCGCGGCATCCGCTGGGCACAGATCGAGGTCAAGACCTGCAAGCTCGACGGCATTGACGAATGGGAAGCCATCGTCCCGCCGATGCTCGACCTGCTGAAATACGCGGGGCTTCGGGTCAATCAGTCCACAGGGCACCACCTGCACCTGTCGTTCGATGAGGTCAACGATGACCCGTGAAACGCGCGGTCGCTCTGGAACCTGTACCACAGGCATCAGGACACCCTCTTCCATCTGGTCGCCGAATGCCGTCGCTCCAATAGCTACTGTCATGCCCTGCCGAATGAGCCGAAGCTCCTTCACGGGGCAAACTCCAAACGCGAGCTTACCCGTCGCCTGTCGCGGCTGGACCGCTACTGCTTCCTGAACACCACAAGGCTCGTCAACACCGATTCGCCTCGGATCGAAATCCGTTCGCATCACGGAACCATCGATCCCGCGAAAGCGGTGGCATGGCTTCACCTTCACATGGCCATGGTCGATCACGCGGCTCGACGATCCTGCCAGTCGGCCCCCGCGCCCCTTGTCGCGGATCGGAAATCGTTCGACGCGCTCAACACCACCATCGGAATGAAGCCAAACAGTCGCGTTTACGCGAGCGTCGATCCCGTCCTCCGCGCGTCTGCGAAAGCCTTGCTGAAGACCTACAAGAAATTCAACCCCGAGTTCTTCACAACGAGCCGCAAGTCACCTTCAGCATCGCACCGCGAACTTCTCGCGGTCGGAAAGGAGAACTGAAATGTGCGGAATCATCGGAATTGTCGGCAACGTACGCGAGGGAGATTGGCATGAAACCCACGACCTGCTCACCGAGCTATTCATTCAGTCAATGGAGCGCGGTAAAGATGCGACGGGGTTCGCGGCGATTACGTCATCGCTTGACCACCCGCATCGCCACCGCCTCATCACGGCCAAGGGGCCGCAGGCGGCGGATGAGTTCACAAGCACGAACCCGTTCTGGAAGACGCTGCGGCGGATGCGATGCTGTTCCGTCATCGGACACGTCCGATGGATGACAAGCGGCCCCGCTTCACAGAACCAGAACAATCATCCCTTCGTTGGTAAAGCGAACGGATTCGCTTTTTCGGTCGTCCATAACGGCATCATCAGCCAGCCCGAAGAGGCGGCGGATCGGTTGGGCGTCAAACTCACAACCGAATGCGATTCGGAGGTCATCGAAAAGACCATTTCGGTGACGGGGGATTTACCTCGCGGCATCCGCCGCTGCCTCACAGACCTTCGCGGATCGATGGCGATTGTTGCTGTCAAGCATCGGACGGGCACGGTCTGGCTCGCCAGGGATGCCCAAAGGCCGCTCTGGGTGGCTCGGCTCCGCGACCGCCGACGAATGGTGTTTGCCTCGACCCCACAGATCATCATGCGGGCGGTTGAGCGGCGGCTGGGTCGATTTGGTGACCACGTTTTGGACTTCCATCCACTGGCGACGGGTCATGTTTATGCATTGACGCCAGACGGTCGCCTGATCGTCGCCTTCACAACGCCAGCGCGGCTTGAGGAAGGGGCCGGGTGAGTGTAGGAGTGTGGGCGTTGGTCGGCATCCTGCGTTCGCGCTGAGAAGAAAACGAGCGTAAATCAGACCCCTCTCACAAACCCTTCAGACCCTCGCCTGGAGTCTGCGCCCACCAAGCCTTTCGGACGCGGAATCTGCGGCGGGGCATGCCGACTTTGGGATGGGTGTCGGCATTTTCGGGACATCCGAAGCCACCACTCGAAGAGGGACTGCACATCGTCTCTTCACGTCGCCTTTCCGCCGAGAGCATGCGTCAAACGGCGAACACACGAGGGTGAAGAGAGACTCCATCGGATCGGTACGGCCCCGCTGCCCAACGAGCAAGCCCGCAAAAACGGCCCAGTATTCATTCACGGCGCGGAAAACAACGCATCGAAGAGACATTGAGCAACCCCCGCCCCCAATCCTCAGGTTGCTGACAGCATTATGTCAGCCCTCCTCAGGTTCTCGCTGAGGGCCAAAATCCGCATTGGTGGAACCCAGAAGCCGTTTTGGGCGCGGCTCGGCGCGGAGGAGCCGCGCCGCTTTCAGGTTTTCAGCTTTTCCGTGTGAGGTTCACAGGTTTGGTGACGGTTGCGATGGAATAACCCCAAAGGAGCAGTTCCATGGCAGTCCAAGTCACATACGCCGTCTCCGTCCGTCTCCCGAATGGCCAGTACATCACGTTGACGATCACCGCGATCAGCGACACCGCCGCCGCTAGCGCAGCCGTCGCCATGACGGGCGGCGAGGTCGGTTGCATTACGCGACTGGGCTGACGCCGACCTCACTTGACTCCTGTTCACAGGATCATTCCCGTGTGCCCGCTCTCAACGGAGATCGTCAATGAATACCGCATCGAGCATGAACGCTGCGCCTCAAACCATCGATCATTTTGTGGGCGCGCAACAGATCAAGGATCGTGTCCGAGTCGCATTGGAAGCGACATGGAACGTCGGCAACGGTTGCGTCTTCCCCCATACCCTGGCCCTCGGCGGCGGCGGTCTTGGGAAGTCGGAAATCAGCCGCATCATCGCCAAGGAGATGGGCGTCGAATTGGTGGAAACGCTCGGGCAGTCGATCCGCTCCACAGGCGAATTGAACTCGGCCCTGCTTCAAGCGGAGGGTGGTTGCCTGCTGATCGATGAAGCGCATTCCCTCAACGCCGACATTCAGGTGTCGCTTCTGAAGGTTCTTCAAGAGGGGTTGATCTTTCTCGGCGGGCGGAACGGCGGCAAGGTCCAGGCGATGCCGCTCAAGCCGTTCTGCTTGATTGCAGCAACCACGGACGAGTGGGCGTTGACGCGGCCCTTGGTGGATCGCTTTCGGCTGATCTTGCGCTTCGAGCATTACGGCGTCGAGGACATTACTCTGCTCGTCAGTCGTCGGGCACGGTCGATTGGCGTTGTCCTTGATGACGGCGTTGCCGAGATGATTGCCCAACGAAGCAAGGGAACGCCGCGACTGGCAATCCGCCTTCTCGAAAGCTGCATCCGCACGATGCAAGCGGAAGCGACAGGCACGGTATCCGCGAAGACGTTCGAGCGGACGTGCAAACTTGAGCAATTGGACGGGTTGGGGCTGGATGCCATCGAGCAGAAATACCTTTTTCTGCTCCGCGAATCACAGGGCACCCTGCGTCTCAACGTCATCGCATCGGCGTTGGGTCTGCCCCGCGCAACGCTTGAACGATCCATCGAGCCATTCCTCATCCGCGCGCAGTTGATCCAGAAGGACGACTCGGGTCGCTCGCTCACAGACAAGGGATGGCAGCATCTTGGAGGGAGCATGGGGCGCGGAAGTCCCATCGTACCGAGCGAGAGCGACCCCTCGGCCTTCGAGAAGTCCAACCTCAATGAAGGAGACAGCCGTGCCCGTTCAACCTAATCCATCGTCGACGCGCGCCTTTGTCTCTCTGAGCGAACTCGCCGAAGACGTTCTCGGTCTGTCGCGGGCACGTTTGTACGAGTTGATTCAGCGCGGCGCAATGCCCCAACCGATCTACCGATCTACTGCATCCGTACTCACAGACCACTACTGTCCGGTTAAGAAAATCGCCAAAGCGACTTTTGCCTTTGTCTTATCGAGGTTCTGATCGTTGATGAGGGGGTACACGATTTCAATTTCGTTCTCCCGTTTCGGCCTGCATCCGGCCGGTCAACCGCGACGATG
>JANXVV010000289.1 GCA_025351525.1 Humisphaera sp.
CGTCCCGCCCGTGCAATTTTCGGCCAAAAAGCACCGGCGAGACGCCCATGCCACCTTATTCAAAAACCCCGAATACAGGTCGTTTTGAACTGAATATTATGAACCGACCGCGACTGTGGGTCTTAGGATTTTTTTGATTCAACCGGAATGCTGGAATCATCGCATCGCCATTCGGGTTGTCCTATTATGGTGTTGATTGGAACTTAGGGCCTGTTTAAGAATGCAGTGGATGCACTGAATGGATCGTTGCGACAATTGAGAGTTTAAGTTGAGGTGCCTCTCTATGAACACGCCGGGATCGGAGCCGTAGGCGACGACCCGGATTCCGCGAGAAACTAATTCCTACGGAATCCGGGTCGTCGCTCAAAGCTCCGATCCCGGCGTGATTTCAATCGTTCGAGCGTTCCGTCTAATTACGTGTTTATTACCACAGGCGGAATATCAGGGCGAACCCAGCCTTGTTCCTAATCAGGCTCTTAGACTTAAGGAAAAACTGATGAATCCAGTAGTTAAATTTTTGGCCATTCTATCCGCCTCGATTTTATTGGCTGTGTCCGGCGGATGCGAGCGGGCCGTGTCACAGGAGACTTCTATGAACGTGAAAACAAGTGCCTCTCAACCTTCGACGCAACCGGTGGCGGTTGTCTGTAAACCGGGCGACCCCGCTTCCTGCGGTACCACGCCATGGACCAATAAGACCGATGCGGAACTGAAGGAACTGCTGACCCCCGAGCAGTTCACCATCGCCCGTCAATCCGGCACCGAGCGGGCCTTCAGCGGCAAGTATTGGAACGAACACGCCAAGGGGATCTATCACTGTGCCGTGTGTGGAAATGTACTTTTTGATTCCGATACGAAGTTTGAATCGGGAACCGGATGGCCCAGCTTTTGGAAGGCGGCGGGGGAGAAGAGCATTGTCACCGGCACCGATACCTCGCATGGCATGAGCCGTGATGAGGTTAAATGCGCGCAGTGCGGTTCGCACCTCGGGCATGTGTTCGATGACGGTCCGAAACCGACGGGGCTTCGGTATTGCATGAATTCGGCGGTGTTGAAGTTGGAGAAGTCGGACGAAAAAAAGTAGGGTCGTCCGTCAAAAGGCTTCACGCAAAATCGCCGAACAAAGACCGTTAATAGCGCGGTTCCTAAAATACGATCCACCAACAAATCCCGGAAGAACGTGTAGTAGCAATCAACCACTGTGGTTTAAAGGCACCTTCACTTTCGATCCGGGCTTCCCATGAAAATCCGACTGCTACTTGCCACCCTGCTTCTAACATCCATTGCCCGCGCCGCAGACCTGCCGTCGATCCCCGAAAAGCCGATCGCCGAGAAAAAGGAGCTGCTTTTCTCGGATGATTTCGAGCGGGCGGAGTTGGGCAAGGCTTGGGGCAATGTCGTCCCCACCTTCACCCTTGAAAACGGCACAATGAAGGGGACGCAGACCCGCGTGAACGTTCCCGCCGCGGATGGCAAGCCGGCGGTCGTCGGGCATCAGGCGGTGGTCGGCAATGACATTCCCACCCGAGACAGCATCGTCGAATTCAAATTTCGCTTCGGCGGCGCAACCGCCATTTCCGCCGAGTTCGACGACCGGAAATATACCGGTTCCCATTATGGCCATATCTGCTTCGTGCGGGTCACACCGAGCAGCGTCGCCTTGGTCGATCAGCGCGATGGGTCGATGCGCAACGATATTTACGAGATGAAAGACCCGGCTAAGAAAGCTGAAAAAGCCCAACTGCTGAAAGGCCGCAGCGCCACCTTTCCCGTGCAGATGGATGCCGACAAATGGCACACGATGGTTCTGGAAACGGTCGGCGACACGATGCGGGCCACCCTGGATAACAAGCCTGTCGCCTTTCTGAAATCCTCGGGAATTGCTCATGCCACCAAGTCGAAGATTGAATTTGGGTGTGCGGGGAAGGATGGCTATTTTGATGACGTGAAGATTTGGAATGCGGGAGCGGCGAAGCCCTAACGATTCAATAGGGATACCTGTAACGCTGCGGTCGGCCTATGTTCTATTTCAAAAGCGGTATGAAACCAGAGGGCTACGGGCGCAGGTCAGTGAGCAGCAGGTGATAGCGCGTCCCTTTGCCGGTGCCGGTTCGGGTGAGGGCTTGGCGTTCCACCAGATCGTTCAAATCGCGTGTAGCGGTGGCGCGCGAGGTCTGCGTAATCGCGATGTAGTTCTCGGCGCTTAAGCCGCCCTTGAACCCGCCGATCCCCTCCCGGAATATGCGCGCGATCGCTTTGCCTTGGCGTTCATTAAGCGCACCGCCGAGCCGATCATGGAGCCGGGTCTTGGCGATGATGAACTCCACGCCCTTCTGGCAGTTGGCCTGGGCTTCGAGGATCGTCCGGCCAAAGTACGCGAGCCAGCGATCAATGCGATTGTGCCGACTGCTCGCCTCCAACATGGCGTAATAATCCTTGCGGCGGGCATGGATTGTCTGCGACAGGGCGAGCATCGCCGGCCTGCCGGTGGCTTGGGCTACTGCCTTCTCGGCGATCGCCCTGCCGATCCGGCCGTTCCCGTCTTCAAACGGGTGGATGCTCTCAAAATACAGATGCGCCACCCCCGCACGGGTCAGGGCAGGGAGCGGCGATTTCCCGTTGGGCGCGGTTGCGTTGAACCACGCGACGAACCGCTTCATCTCTTTGGGCACGCGCGGGGTGGGCGGCGCTTCAAAATGAACCGTCGGCACGTCAAGTCTGCCGGAGACGACCTGCATCGGGTCGGCGTGGCGGCGGTACGCGCCGATCGACTGGATGTCCCGCCGCCCATTCATGAGCATGCGGTGCCACTCAAAGAGCATGTCCCGCGTCAGCGGCTTCTGGTAATGACGATAGAGGTCCACGATCATCTCCGCAATGCCCGCCTCCGCCGGCTTGACCGAGCGACGGTCGCCGACGAGGCCCAACTGCCGCCGGATGGAGGACTGCACGCTGTCGCGATCAAGCAGCTCCCCCTCGATCTCTGAGGTCTTCTGGGCCTCATCTGAAAGCAGGTCGATGGTCAGGGTGAGCTTTTCCTCTTCGGTCACATGGAGAAATGCCCCGAGAAAAAGTCCTGAGTTGCGCAGGAATTCATCCTCCAGGGTCCGGAGCGCCGCAGAGTCGAACTGGAAATCGGGCCAGTCGGCCTGCTGCCAGTTCCAAGTGGGCATGTGTTTCATGAGCGAATGACCTTGAATTTATGCCTCATCAGTAAAGCAGTTTATGAGGCATAAGTCCAGCGATTTGCATCATGGCGAAAGGCGCTGGCAGATTTGGAGTGGATATCGCACAATCGTGTGTGCTATTCGCCGGCCGGGGCCGTGATCCGGATAGCTTACCGCAATTGACTGGGGCGGGTATCGGCGGAGTCGCCGTCAGCTTTTGACTCCACTTGAATAATGGAGATGACCGAGTTGTTCTCAATGATGAGTAGAATGCTATGTTCGACCTTGCGATGGTCCTTCCATATCGTCGCCGCCCTCTCGCTATCTCTGGGTATCGCCTGCCTCGCTCTATCGTTCCACCAAGGACCGGTTTGTCCGTCTTTGTTTATCAACACCCATTGGAAATTTGTGACGGTGCAGGAATCGAATGACGCGATCTATTGGAGCCTCGACCCTTTCCCGAGTTGGAACCGAGTCGTCACCTGCACGGGGGAACTGAACCCACCTCACTTTGAAGTTGATCCGGACTACGAAAGGGTTCGTAGAGAGCATCGGTTCGGAACCTGGCTGACGGGGGTGCGGATGGGCGGCACGCAACCGCAAGTGGGTTGGATGCCTCTGTGGTCGGCGATCGCCGGATTTGCGTTGATTCCGGCGTCGTGGATGTGGTGGCATTGGCGGCATTTTCGCAGCGGGCAAAAGTGTGGCCGGGTGCGCCCATCCGTTTCAAAACGAATATACCTTGCCGGCAGTGATCTCTCGCTGATACTTTTTTTCGGAGTGATTTTCTGTTGGGTTCAAAGTGTTCGCTGGCGTCAGTATGAATTCAGTTGGTCCGGTGGAAAATCTTTCGCCATCGATTCCGAACACAGGCAATGCGCCTTCAATCTGTCGGCATTCGCAGCGAGCCGCGATGAAACCGACCAGCCCGGCTTCAATTTCATCGCTTATCCAGTTGCGTTGCAAAATCGCATTTCGCTTTCCTCACAGCATCTGTTCCCCGCATTTCATTTCGAGCCGATCCTTCAGCAAGGGCCCGATTTCATGCGCCGGGCGGATGAACCACGCGCCGGCACGTTGATCGGTCATACCCTAAGCGTCCCCCACTGGTTCGTCTGCCTCCTGACCGCCATCCTGCCGGGGCAACGTCTGCTCATGCGGATTCGGCGGAGGTCTATTTCTCGACGGCGACTGGGTCGAGGTCTTTGTCATCACTGCGGCTATGATTTGCAGGGGAATATGAGCGGGATATGCCCGGAATGTGGAAAGGCGGTGGAATTGCAAACCGTGCCAGTTGACCGTTTATCGTAAGACGGTATCTTACCTGTGATGACCACCAAGGTTTCCAGCAAAGGTCAGATTGTTTTGCCCGCCGAAATCCGTGAGCAGGATGACATTGTCCCCGGACAGCAGTTCGATGTCGAGCGAATAGACCGTGGCGAGTATAGGCTGACTCGTCGAGAGCCCGCTCAGAACGAAGGTGTGATGGACTGGCTCCTATCCTGCCCGCAAAAAGGGTACTTCGTGCCGATTGAATCCGAGTCAACTGGTACCCTGTGATCCACCTTGTCGACGCCAACGTTCTCAGCGAACCCACCAAAGCCTTACCGCAGGCCGGGGTGATCCGATGGCTACGCGACCATGAGAGGGAAATTGCGGTTGACCCGATCATTCTCGGTGAAATCCGCTTTGGAATTCTTCTGCTTCCGACCAGTGCTCGACGTCGTCGACTTGAAAACTGGTTTGCACAAGGCGTCAACCGTATCCACTGTCTCCCCTGGAGTTCAGACACGGGACTACGCTGGGCTCAACTGCTGGCCGACCTCCGCGCTGCGGGCCATTCCATGCCTGTGAAGGACAGCCTGATCGCAGCTACGGCACTCGTTCATGGCTGCACACTCGTCACCCGGAATGTACGCGATTTTGAAAAAACGGGCGTTGATGTTGTGAACCCGTTTGATTCATAAATAAGTGATGGTGAATAGTACAGTGGCGAAATGAACTCAATCGCTCTGCGCAACCACAATCACCCGCGAACGCTCCGGGAGAGTTACACCGGGATCGATGAGTCGGATCATCCCGTTCTCAACAACGCCGGAAAGAGCAAGTGGGTGTCGTCGAGACTTGGAAAGAAGGGCTTCCACGGGTTGAAAGACCGCACCGGGCGATACATCGGGGATCGGCGATGGTGATTCCGACGCGATGGCCTCATCCTGCGCTCGGCGGGACGCGCTTCGTGCATCGGGTTCGATGTTGAGCACAATATTCAATCCAGTCAATCCACTTGAATTGCCGCATGTTTAATTGAGCCCTTGATCTGCTGACCACTCTTTTTCGCGAGCAACATTCAGCGGGATTTCGAGAAAATCATCCCTTCTTCTTCCTTCTTCTCAACTCCGCATCGATAAATTGATCCAACTCCCCCCGATCCAAAACGCTTTCCACATTGCTCGTCTCAACCCCCGTCCGCACATCCTTCACCCGCCGATCATCCAGCACGTAATTCCGAATCTGGCTGCCGAAACTGACGGCCTTCGGATCGCCGACCACCTGCTTCAATTCCTCATCCCGCTTGGCTTGTTCCAACGCCTGGATCTTGCTCGTGAGGATGCTCATCGCCAGCCGTTTGTTCTGCTGTTGGCTGCGTTCTACGGAACAGGTGACGGTGATGCCGGTGGGGATGTGCGTGATGCGGACGGCGCTGGCGACTTTGTTGACGTTCTGCCCGCCGGGACCGCTGGCGCGAACGAAGGCCATGAAGTCGATGTCTTCCTCGGGGATTTCAGCGTTCTTGTCGAGCTCTTCAAACTCGGGGATGACGTTGACCGACACGAAGCTGGTTTGCCGTTTGCCCTGGCTGTTGAAAGGGCTGATGCGAACGAGGCGATGCACGCCCGCTTCGACGCGCAGGTAGCCGAAGGCGTATTCGCCCTTGACGTGGAGCATCACGTTTTTGATGCCGGCTTGCTCGCCATCCTGTCGATCGACTTCGCTGACGTCCCAGCCGCGCCGTTGGAAGTAGTAGAGATACATCCGCAGCAGCATCTCGGCCCAGTCCTGGGCTTCGGTGCCGCCCGCGCCGGCTTGAATGACGAAGAAGCAGTTGAGTGGATCGTTGTCGCCGTCGAGCAGGGCCTGCAACTCGATTTTCTCCGCCCGCTTTTCGAGCGCATCGAGGATCGTGTCAGCTTCGGTCAGGGTATCCGAATCGCCGGCTTCCGCCCCCAGTTCCTGCAGGGTGCGCACATCCTCCAAATCCTTCAGCACGTTCAGGACCGGATCGATGGTCGTCTTAATCAGCTTCGCTTCAGCCACGACGGACCGGGCCGCTTCGGGGTGATCCCAAAAGCCCGGCTCGCCCATCTTCGCTTCCAGCTCTTTTCGTTTTTCGAGTTTGGTGGGGACGTCAAAGAGAGTCCCGGATTGCAATCATCCGGGAGCTGAGGTTTTCGATCGAGGCAGAAAGATTCTCGTGGATCATGAAGTTCCTTTTAGGGAATCTTATCGTCGATGGACCGATGCGGGTCAAGCGGAGGGACGCCTTCAACCGATCTGGCTTCATTGAAGTGGTCCGTCGGGAGTCCGTCATGGGTATGAAACTTGAAAGCGGTTTGCTGGATCAAATCCCGCTGTTCGCCAATCTAACGAGTGACGAGCGACTGGAATTGACCGGGCTTTTGCGGCCCAGGCCATTCACGCCGGGCCAGCACATCGTGTATGTCGGTGAGCCCGGTCAGGAATTTTTCATCATCGAGCGCGGCCGGGTCGACATCACCTTGCCCGATGAACATGGCCGGGAGATGGTGCTGGCGTCTCTTGGGCCGGGTCAATTCTTCGGTGAAATCTCGCTGCTCGACGGCGGCCCGCGCACCGCCACCGCGCGGGCCGAAACCGATGCCGTGCTGATGGAACTCAGTCGCGATGAATTTCTCCAGTTCGTCCGCAAAACCCCCTCGGCGGCGATCCATCTGATGACCGTGCTCGGGCAGCGCCAGCGCGAGACCAACGAAAAGCTTCGCGGCATCAAAAATGCGAATGAGGTGATCGCCCAGAACATCACCACCGGCGAGCGCGTCGCCGAGCGCATCGCAACCACCTTCGCCAGCAACCTGTTTGTGACGGCGAACCTCGTCTTTTTCGCCTGCTGGATCGTCGGCAATGTGATGCTGTTTCGGTTTCACCGCAACTTCGACGATCCCCCGACCTTTTCAACGCTCGGATTTATCATCACGGTGGAATCGATCCTGCTCTCGATGTTCGTGCTGGCGAGTCAAAAGCTGCAATCGGATCGAGATCGCATCCGGGCCGATCTGGAATACCAAGTGAATGTCAAAGCACAACTGGAAGTCGTCCAACTGCATGTGAAGGTGGATCGGCTGGAAGGGCTGCTGCAGCAGGTGAAGGGCGAAGGATTCAGTGGACGTTCGACCTGAAAATCTTCACGCCGGGATCGGAGCCTCAGGCGACGACCCGGATTCCGCAACCAGTGCGTGACGCGGAATCCGGGTCGTCGCCTACGGCTCCGATCCCGGCGTGGTACACTTCCCGCGCCTATGAAATCGTGTACGCCCAGTCCCAATCCCATCTTCGCAAGACGCAAAGCCTCGCGCTACCCTTTCCGCACAACAGGCCTCTACGCCCTCGTCCTACTCCGCGAGTTCCGATACACGCTTGCCGCCCTCCTCGTCGCCGTGCTGTTCGGGGCGACGGTGTACCATGGCACACCGGCCGTCGGGGCGTCGCCGCTCAATCGGCCACAATCGATCTATCATGCGTGGATGGCGCTGCTCGCCCAGCCGCGCGACACCACGCCGCCGACGTGGGGCATCGGACTGCTCTGCGGCGTCTATCCGTTGCTGGGTTTCGTGCTGATCGGCGAGGGCATCGTGCGGCTGGCGCTGTTGATGATCTCCCGCCGTCAGGGTCAAAAAGAATGGATGCGCGTCATGGCCTCAACGTATCGCGATCACATCGTCCTCTGCGGGCTCGGTCACCTGGGTTTTCGCGTGCTCGAAGAACTGCTCGCACTGGGATTGCCGGTGGTCGTTCTCGAAAAGCATAAAGACAGCCGTCATCTCACCCATGCCCGCGAACTGGGGGCGGCGGTTCTGCTGCGCGACATGAAGGAAGATCAGGCTCTGATCGACGCGGGCATCAAACACGCCCGCGCCATCGTGATCGCCACGAACGATGACATGGCCAACCTCGAAGTCGCGCTCGACTCGCGCCGACTGAACCCCGGCATCCGCGTCGTGATGCGATTGTTCGATCAGCAGATCGCCTCGAAAATCAAGGGCGCGCTCTGCGTCGACGAGGCGTTTTCCTCCTCCGCCCTGGCGGCTCCGATGGTCGCGGCGTTGTCGTTGAACACCCGCACCCTCAGCAGCTACGTCATCGGTGGCGTGCCGCATGTGGCGGCGGAGGTATGCATCGAACCGGGCAGTCCACTCGACGGCAAGCGCGTGGCAGAGATCGAAGCCGGTTACAGCGGTCGAGTGCTGGCCAGAACGACGGCGAAAGGGCAACTCGAATCGCCACCGCTGCCGACTGCGGTGCTCACCGCCGGCGACACGCTGGTGGTACACACCCTTGCCGCGCAGGTCGCCGGCCTCGCCGTCGCGGCCATGGGGAAGAAATGACGGTGACACGTCGCGCAATGCATGCGTGCCCTTTCACAACGCCTCCGATACAAAGCATTTTTTAGCGGCTGTGCCGAAGGCGCGCGTTTTTCCGGTTGAGAAGAAACGCGTGCCTTCGGCTCAGCCGCTAAAAAAATGCTCCGATCCTCGGCAGGCCATCCGACGGACGCCTGCTCCAATCACTTCCGTAGAAATCACATAATAATTGTTTTGTGTATTTTTGTATTTACATTGCATCCCCTCGACGGTAGAGTTGCCAAACCGTGTTAGATATTTGTTCGCACCCTGTTTGTCGAGGAGATCCCATGTCCCATGCCGCCGCCCCGTCGTCCACCGCGTCTACTCGTCTCGAAATCTTCCGCTTTCGCCGGAAACTATGCCAACTGGTCTGCTCCGCCGACTGGTTCGACCGCTGCCGGGCCGAATTCGAGGCCGGACGATTGAAAGAGCGCAAACGCCCGGATCGCGCGCTCGATCGCGCAGGGATTTATCCTCCCGGGGGCGTCCCGCGCCGGGGTCAGCATCGTTCGCTCATGCGTCACTGCTCCCACTGCGGACAGCGTTGGATTCCGCCGCAATACCTGCGCGGTTCCGGCATGTGCGAAGACTGTGTCGCGGCCCTTAACGTTCCGGTGACCGATGAGAAAACGCACGTCTCCTCCACCCAATCCCCGACCGCCGAAACGCTGCGCCTGCTGGAGCATTACCAGATCCGCCTCGTCGAACCCCGGCTGCCGGCGGAGGATGAGGCAACCCTCAGACGGCAGATCGCCGACCACCAGCGCCAACACCCGCCGACCGCTTCCACCACGCCCTCAAAAAATACAAAAAAACACGATTGTGGATAAAATGGAAGCGAAATGTCCCAGTGTCGCCGCTTTTCCAGTGAGGAGAATGTTATGACGACTTTGACTTCGCCGAATCTGACGCCAAAGACGCTCACCCGATTGCTCACGGTTCGTCAACGCCGCACTTGTGCGCTGGCCTGGAGCGATCGCCGGACGCACGCCCAGATCGCTGCGGCTCACGGCGTCAGCCATTGGGCCAGCAAGAAGTGCGTGCAGCGGGCCCGGCTACGTCTGCGCGCGGCGGGCATCGATCCACCGACCGGCCACGCCATCACCCGACGTGCCCCCGCCTTTCAACTCGGTGGGATTGAAAACGTGTGATGAGCTTGTTGTGGCACTGGACCGCAAACACGGGCTGGAAGCCCGTGCCACGATGAAGGATTCAGAGGACAAGTTTCACTATTCCGTCTTAAACCATTTACCAGGAAATACCATGAAACGTCTCACTCTCGCTTCAATATTCCTCCTTGCTTTATTCACCGGTTGCACCGCACAACAGATCGAGCGGCTTAAAGCGGATGAACAGGTGGCCGAGCAAATCTACTCTGCCACCACGCAGTCGACGGCGGCAGTGAAGAGGACTCTTTCCACTCAACCGGCCAACCCCGAGGCCGCAAAGGTCATTGCCTCTGCTGAGAAGGGCGAGCAAACGGCTCGGCTGGCGCTCGATCTGGCCCGCGCGGCGCTGTTGGCCGCTCAGAAAAATGATGCATCAGACCCGGCCCTGCGAAATTCGTTGGCCGCGGCGATCGGTGCGATCCCATCACCTTGGACACCGATGCTGGCATCGCTCATTCCGGCGGCGATTCCGTTGATGTTTTCGATCGTGCAGTCCGTGAAGCTGGGCCGTGCGCATGAAACCGTGACGAATGTCACGAGGCAGTTGGAAGAGCATCAGGCGGCGATGCGGGTGCTGGAGGCGAAGGCGTCAATGGGTTGAAGAGTGATTTCCGGAGATACGAACCGTCTCCTGATGCGGAATCCGGGTCGTCGCCTGCGGCTCCGATCCCGGCGTGTTTGTGCGTGTCGCGGAGGTACCAACCATGACCGACCTGACAGCGGAACAACTCGAATCGATCCGCCGACTACTCGTCGATCCCGTGCGAGATGCGGTCAAGAGCGAGATTCAGTTGAGCCACGATCGACTTGCCGCGGCGGTCGAACGGCTGGGCGATCATCTGGCGGGTCATGTCGAGCGGACGGAAAAACGCCTGGTGACGGTCGAGCGAGAGGTCGGCCGGCTCCGCTCCTTTCGCCGTCGGGTGGTCGCGGGCTATGGAGCGATTACAATACTGCTCAGTGCCGTGTGGTCCGTCTTCCGCGAAAAATGGCTGTCCAAGTTGTCGAACCATTGAGTAAGATCGCCGTCGTGCAATGAGTCGATCCTTCAGGAACATCCAACATGATCAAACGAAATACCTGCATCCTCGCGGTTTTAC
>JANXVV010000309.1 GCA_025351525.1 Humisphaera sp.
TAGCATGGGCTGCCAGCCCATGTTTTTTCATTCAAAACATGGGCTGGCAGCCCATGCTACGACGGGAGTTCTGGCGGACGGAGTGTTGATCCTTTTGCTTATGGCGACCAGCCTTCCTGCGGTACAGGCATTGATTCATGCCCAAAACACGTTCCTCTCCTTACTGATACTGACCTGCGTCGTCACCTTCTGGCGAAAGGGTCATGCCTTAACCACCGGAATTCTCGCCGGGCTGTTGTTTTACAAACCGCAATTGGGCGCGGCGGTTGCGCTGGCCATCATGGCGACGATGGGATGGCGGGCGGCAGTCGGTTTGGCGATCACCGGGCTCTCCCTTCTTCTGCTCAACCTGCTCACCCTACCCGGTTCGCTGACGGATTTCTTTCTGAAAATGCCCGTCAATCTCCGGTGGTTGCAGGAAGAGCACGTTTACGCCTGGCAGCGGCACGCCACGTTTTTGGGGTTCTGGCGAACGTTGCTGCAATGGCATCAGACCGGACCCACGAACATTTTTGTCCGGTTATTGACGGCCGCCGGCATGGTCATGATCGCCGGCGGCTTAGGAAGGGTGATATGGCTTATCTCGCGTATGCAATGCAATTTGAAACAGGTAGCATGGGCGTCCCGCCCATGTTTTCTTCTTTCGCCGAAAAACACGGGCGAGACGCCTATGCCATCTCAACATCGGAATACTTTAAAATCTGAGGCGATCGACCCTGTCATTGCCGCCACGCTGACGGCAATGCCGCTGCTCATGCCGTTCTACTTTGACTACGACCTGCTGCTGCTCTCCATCGCCGCCGTGCTGACCGCCACGGATTTCATCCGCCACGGTCGCGATCCGAAGATTTTCGCCGACCGATGGCTGCCCACCGCATGGGTCGTATTTTCGATCGCCATGTATTTAAATCTCCCCATCACCCACCTGACGCATGTATCTCCCCTCGTTCCATCGCTCTGCGGCTTGAGCTTTCTAACACTCCGCCGGGCTTACCACCGTCTTAAAAATATCGCAAACTGCGAACTTTCATCGCTTTCAGACGATATCATCGTATCCTCATGCGCTGCCTGACCCCTTTCATCCTCGCGTGTTTATTCCTGCTGTCGCCGATGGCCGATGCTGGATCGTTGCAGACCAAAGACGGGCAGGTATTTGAGGGCAGTTTGCAGTTTCAAGCCGATAGCTCGGTGAAGGTGTCGCCGCCCGTCGCGGAGGGATTCCCGCTCTCATTTCCGTTGACGAATATCGCGACGATGACTTTCCGCCCATCGATCGGCGGGGTTCAGAGCGGTGGGGTGCTGGCGGGTGACTGGGGTGTGCAGGATATCGGATCGGTGGGCGTTTCCGGCAGCGCCGACTACGCCGCCGGTGAATTTACCCTGCGCGGTGAAGGCTCTCCGATGGGCGATGCCGGGGAAATGTTCCACTACGTCTATCACCGTCTCCCGGCGGATGGGCAACTCATCGCCCGCGTCCAAAGCCTGAGCGCCCTTGATTCCGATGAGTTGCGTCTCGACCCGCAAGCCAAAGCCGGTCTGATGATTCGCCAAGGCCTTGAGCCCGGCGAGCGATTCTGCGCGATCGCTCTGACGGCGGACGAGGGACTGCAATTTTCGCACCGTAAAAATCTCGATTCCGCCGCCACCGTCGATCCGGTTCCGCCCGGCCCGAAGATGAAGACGCCGAACTGGATCAAGCTGGCGAAAATTAAACAGCGCATCGTCGCGGCCAGGTCGATCGACGGGGTGAAATGGGAATTCATCGGTGAACTGCCGTTGGAAACTGTGAGCGATGCGTACATCGGGATGTTCGTGTCGAGCCACCGCGCCGATCGGTTGGCCACCGCTGTTTTCGATCATGTCCGCGTCGTCATCCACGGGTTGCAGGGGGAGTATTTCGCCGATCCTCGCTACAAAGAATTGCGCGCCACGCGAATCGATCCCAATATCGATTTCGACTGGGCCGGCCGCACCCCCGACCCGGCCATCCCGGCCAACAACATCTCGATCCGCTGGACGGGTCAACTGCTGGCACCCACCTCCGATGTGTACCATTTTGCGCTGAGCGCCGACACCGCCGCCCGGTTGAGCATCAACGGCAAAGTGATTGTCGACACGGCCAGCCGTCCGGCGCGCGCAGGCATCGTGAATATGATGTTGGACAAGCGATATGATGTTGAAGTGGCTTATTATCAGGGTGGTGGCAATGCCTCCTGCAAGCTGCTCTGGTCGTGCAGCACGCAACCGGAGGCGGTGATACCGGCGGAACAATTTTATTACACCCCGCCCGCCGGTGTGGTGAATCCGTCGAACGATTCGGTCACGCCATCCAAAACGCCGAACATCCCGCACGGGCTGATGCTGGCGGATGGATCCTTCCTGCCGGGCTCCGTGAAAGTGGCGGACAGTCGATCGATCCACTTCATTTATAGAGACCGCCGGGAATTGATGATCCCCATTGGGCAGGTCGCCAGCGTAAATCTGCATCCGATGAACACCGCACAAATCCCCGCGAAAGGGGCGGGGTTGCTCACGCTTGCGGGAGATTTCATCGACGGAGATTGCCAGGAAATTTCCGCCGGGAAGACCAAAATGAGTTCTGTGGTGTTCGGCGTCAGCAGCTACGACAACGCCACACAGACCGCCGCCATCGTCTATCGCAATGCCACGCGTTCGACCGCGCCTTGGCTTATTCACACCACCACCGGCGGGGCGATCTATGCGAATTCCTTACGGGTCGATCAGCAGAAGTTGATCGCCGAGGAACCGTTGCTGGGGGCGTTTGAAATCCGGTTGAACGAGATCGCGAATATCGCGGCGAATTAGCGTCCTTCTAATTATTTAGCCGTTTCGCTTGCGAAGCGCGTCTGCCGGGATGCGGTTTCAGACGCGCT
>JANXVV010000346.1 GCA_025351525.1 Humisphaera sp.
TCGTTTGATCCGAATTTTTTAGCGGCTGTGCCGAAGGCACGCGTTCTTTGAACGATAAATAACGCGTGCCTTCTGCACAGCCGCCAAAAAAGAGCATATTGCATATGCCCGCTAAAAAAGGTATACGATTCCCCTTTCCGCTGTACGGCGGACTGAGTCAGCCACCACTCGTGGTATGACTATCGAAGACCCCGCCATCGGGTCGTGTTATCAGTGACCGCGAAGGAAGGTCTTTCGCGGTAAAGTTAAAATCGAAGCTTTGAGCCGGTGTTTCAATCCCGGTCCAATCGCTTCTCAGTGTGGATACAGGAGTTTGGTATGAAATCTCGCGTTTGGTTATCGGCCCTGGCCCTCTCGGCCGGTCTCAGCACCGCTTCCATGGCCCAGGTCACCGGCACCGTCAAGCTCGACGGCAAAGCCCCGGAAATGCCCAAAATCGACATGAGCGGCGTGGCCCAGTGCGCCCAGCAGCACACCACCCCCGTCACGCAGGAAACCGTCGTCACCGGCGCGGATAACGGGCTGGCGAATGTGGTGATCTCGGTCAAGAAGGAAGAGGGTGTCGATCTGCCCGCCGGCGCCGCACCTGCAACTGCCGTGCTCGATCAGAAGGGCTGCCAATACAGCCCCCACGTTTTGGCGGTCGTTCAAGGCCAGACCGTCGCGATCAAGAACAGCGACGCATTTTTGCACAACGTTCACACGCTGCCGGAGAAAAACGAAGGCCAGAACATGGCCCAGCCCACCACCGGCGAAGGCAAGCTCAAGACCCCGAAGGAAGCCGAGTACTTCCGCGTGAAGTGCGACGTGCATCCGTGGATGGGCGCGTGGGTCGCGGTGCTCGATAATTCCTTCTTCGCCGTGAGCGACAAGGACGGTAAGTTTTCCCTGCCCAAGGGGCTGGCGGATGGGGATTACACCCTGCACGTCTGGCACGAAAAATTCGGCGAACAGGATGTGAAGGTCTCCGTCAAGGACGGCAAAGCCGAAGCGAATGTGACCGTGAAGGCGAGCTGATCAAAATTGATTTGTAAAAGAAATTTCGGCGGTGGGTTGTGAACAACCTCCCACCGTCCTTGTCCCAAAGGAGAGTTTGTCGATGACAAACTCCACGATGACGATGATGACACTGACGAAACGATTATTGAATCGCCTGTCGCAACTGGCGACGGCCCTTGCGGCCGTGTTGCTGACCGCTGCTCCCGCGATGGCAGATACCGCCCACACCGTCCGCCCGGGGTGGGGTGAATGGTGGTTGCCGTACAACTATTCCAAGCACGGCGTGGCCTTCGATCAAATGTTCAACTTCATCTTCTGGCTCACGATGATCGTCGGGGTCATCGTCCAGGTGGTGCTGGTCTTCTTCCTGTTCAAATATAAATTTGATCCGTCCAAGAAGAAGGGCATCTTCATCCACGGCAACACGCGGTTGGAAATGATCTGGACGATGATCCCCGCCGTCATCCTCGCGGGCATGGCACTGGCCAGCAAGCATATCTGGGACCGCTACCGCTACGCCGAGGAATATGACAACAGCCCGCAGACCGAAGTGCTGGTGATCGGCGAGCAGTTCCAGTGGAACTTCGTCTACCCCGGCGCGGACAACAAATTCGGTCAGTACATGGCGTACCCGCAGCCCAGCGACCCGAAATACCGCAAGCTGAAATATGACGAGGCCTTGAAGCAGATCAACAAAGACCTGATCGACAACCCGCTCGGCCAAAACCAGAACTGGGAAGACCTGGAAGCCAAGCCGGGCCAGGATGATGACTACGATCACAATCCCGGTCGTCCGCTCATTCTGCCGGTAAGCCGCCCGATCGCGGTGCGGCTTTCCGCGAAGGATGTCATCCACGACTTTTTCCTGCCGAACTTTCGCGTAAAGCTCGATGCGCTTCCCGGCATGATGGGTCGCATCAACTTTACCGCCATGCCCGAAGCGCAGAGCACCGAAGACATGAGCCTCGATGAACCGAGAATGATGGCGGCGGCATTGAGGGCGGAGAAAAAAGAAGGCAACGCGTATAAGATTTGGATCGACAGCAACACCCCCGGCGCGATCATTCAGCCGAGCGGTGAAGTGTCGCAAGTGAATTACGCACTGAATGGCAAGGGCGCGGACGGCAACGTTCTACAGGTGAAGAGCCGCGAAGATCTGTCGCCCGATCGGATCGCCGCACTGAAGGCCGCCGGAATCACCCGCGTCACCGCCATCACCAAGCCTTTTGAGTTGGTGTGTGAGGAGCTTTGCGGTCAGGGTCATTACAAAATGCAGGGCAACATCTATTTCGTTTCCCCGGCACAATACGATGCGTTCATTCAGAAAAAAGACCCGACGGATGCGGCAAAGCAGCCGCGTCTTGCCAACGCGATTCAAAAATGAGTGAGCGGGTGGCATGGGCGTCCCGCCCGTGCTCTTGCAGAATCAATGCTTGGGCGAGACGCCCATGCCACCAATAAATATCGAAACCGAGATTGAATATGAGTGTGATTTCCCATTCCAATGAAGCCTCTTCCCACGGCAATGCCGACGCGCACGGTCACGATGACAGCCACGGTCACGGCCATCCCGAGATCGGGTTCATGAAGAAGTATTTCTTTTCGATCGACCACAAGATGATCGGCCTGCAGTTCCTGTTCGTCGGGCTGGCCTTCTTCGTCATCGGGGGTTTGCTGGCGATGCTGGTGCGCTGGCAACTCGGGTTCGGTGGGCATCCGGTGCCGATCCTGGGCGCGTACATGAAAGCCAAGGGCGTGGCCGGTTGGGGCGATGGCACCATGCCTCCCGACTTTTACACGATGGCGTTTTCCATGCACGCGTCGATCATGATTTTCTTCGTGATCATCCCCCTGCTGGTCGGCACGTTCGGCAACTATCTGATCCCGCTTCAAATCGGCGCGGGCGATATGGCCTTCCCTTTTCTGAACGGCATGGCCTTCTGGTCCGCCGTCCCGTCCGGCACAATCATGGTCGCGTCATTCTTCCTGCAGGGTGGTGCCGCCGCAGCGGGCTGGACGGTTTACCCACCTCTCAGTGCCATTCAGCAAAGCACGGGACACGTGCCTTACATCGCTTCCGCCGGTCTGTGGGACAGCTTCATCCAAAAGCTTCGCGTGCATGAAGGCGGCGGTGAAATCGCCGCCAAGGGCGACCCCACCAAAGCCGGCGTCGCCGTTCGCACCTTTACGGGTGACAGCGAGAAAATCACCGCCGGCGCATTGATCGCCGCGATGGAACTCATCACCGAAGACGGCGTAGCCAAGCCCCTGAAATTTTTCGGCGATGCCAAGATCGATTCGAGCAGCCCGAAACAGGTCGTCGTCAAGAAATCAAACGGCGACACCGTCACCGTCGATGTTTCCTCCACCAGCGCCACGGGCGGTGAGATCAAAATCACATCGCTCAGCACCACCGCCGCCGAATCCGCCCGCAACGCCGCCGCCAATCGCCTGCGCGATCGCACGATGAAATCCGCGGAAAAAGGCTGGCAGTCCTCCTGGAATGGCGCGTCGCTGGTCATCAATTTCTTCACGCTGTTCATGGCGTTCATGTTCATCGCCTCCTACTTCATCCGCCTCGGCAGTCGTGCCGTGAACGTGCCGGTGTCGATCGCCGTCTGCCTGGTTTTGGCCTACTACTTCCTGCACGGCGTACAGCACGCGGCCTTCGACGGGCAATCCGCCTGGTTCCTCTCCATCATCATCCTCGGTTTCTCCAGCATCATGGGCGCGGTGAATTACCTCACCACCATCGTGAAGCTGCGCTGCCCCGGCATGACCATGTTCCGCATGCCGTTGAGCGTCTGGTCGCTGTTCATCACCTCCATCCTCGTGCTGCTGGCCACCCCGGTCCTTGCCAGCGTGCTGACGATGAACCTGCTGGATCACCATCGCCTCACCAGCTTCTTCGAACCGTTCAACTGGTTGAACTCCAATCAACTGCAGGATGTCGCCGGGGGCGGTTACGCCCTGCTTCACCAGCACCTGTTCTGGTTCTACAGCCATCCGGCCGTCTACATCATGATTCTTCCGGCGATGGGAATGGTCAGTGACATTCTCTCCGTCAACTCCCGCAAGCCGATCTTCGGTTACCGCCCCATGGTCTACGCGATGGGCGGCATCGCCTTCCTCGGGTTCATCGTCTGGGCCCACCACATGTTCCAGTCCGGCCTGAACCCGACACTCGGCACCACCTTCGCCATCAGCACCATGTTCATCGCCGTGCCGTCCGCCATCAAAACCTTCAACTGGATCGGCACGCTCTGGGGCGGCAACATTCGGTTCACCGCCGCGATGTGGAACGCCATCGCCTTCGTCAGCATGTTCGTCATCGGCGGCCTTTCCGGCATCTTCATGGCCTCCACCGCCGTCGACGTCCACATTCACGACACCTACTTCATCGTCGCCCACATCCACTACGTGCTGTTCGGTGGAACCATGTTCGGCATCTTCGGGTCGCTCTACTTCTGGTACCCGAAAATGTTTGGCCGCATGATGAACGAGACGCTCGGCAAGATTCACTTCTGGCTCAGCTTCATCACGTTCAACTGCACGTTCTTCGCAATGCACATCCTCGGCATCGGCGGCATGCCCCGCCGCGTGTACGACCCGCACGCCTACGAGACCTTCGCCCACTTCCTGCCGATGAACAAGTTCATCAGCATCAGCGCCTTCGCGTTGGGCATCTCGCAGATCTTCTTCGTCATCAACTTCATCGGAAGCTGGATCTGGGGACCCAAGGCAGGCAACAATCCATGGGAAGCCTCGACGCTGGAATGGAACGACACCACCAGCCCCCCGCCGCACGGTAACTTCAAGACGGTTCCCGTCGTCCATCACGGCCCCTACGAATACAGCTCGCCGCTAGTGGAAGAAGACTGGTTGGCACAAACCCGCCATGTGGAAGGGGCGGAGCAGTTTGCTCATGTGGGACACTGAAGAAAGCTCGAAATCAGAAATCAGAAACCAGAATAAAAATTGAATAAAAAAATGAAGTTCCAAACAGAATTTTTTTCGGACTTTCTTTTTCGTTGTTCGGATTTTTTTCTGATTTCTGATTTCTGATTTCTGATTTTTAATATAAGTCCGCTCCGCACCATGACTCCAACCGTCCACAACCCTTCTCTCCACCGCCTCGCCCTGCTCACCGCCGCGGCGACTTTCCCGCTTATTTTCATGGGCGGTCTGGTCACCTCTAAGCAGGCGGGGCTCTCCGTGCCGGATTGGCCGAACAGTTACGGGTACAACATGTTCCTGTTTCCGATTCGGCTTTGGCAGGGTGGAATCTTCTTCGAGCATCTGCATCGCCTGATGGCTTCCGCCGTGGGATTTTTGGCGATCGTGCTGACGGCCTTTGCCTGGAAAAGTGAAGACCGTCGGTGGGTGCGCTGGCTCGCCACCGGTGTGCTGGGGATGGTGATTTTTCAAGGCGTGCTGGGCGGGTTAAGGGTCATATTTCTCAAACTGAATCTGGCCATCGTTCACGCGTGTGTTGCCCAGGCTTTTTTCTGTCTTGCGGCACTGGTGGCGGTGGTCACTTCCCGGTGGTGGATCGACGCACCCGATCTTTCCGGTATGACGGACCATGGTGAGAAATTGATCCGCACGGGCCTCATTGCGGTAGCCGTGATTTATGCACAGTTGATGATCGGCGCGGTGATGCGGCATTACGAAGCCGGCTTGGCCGTGACCGACGTTCCGCTCATCTATGGCAAAGTCCTTCCGCCGACGAATGCTCAAGAGCTTCGCGAGATCAACTATCGGCGGATGATCGAAGGCGATCGTTTGGGAGCCATGGAAACCCTGCGCTTTGATCAGGCCACCAGTCGGGTGACGCTGCCTCAGATCTGGATTCATGTGGCCCATCGAGTCGGCGCGATCGTGGTGACGGGTACATTGCTGCCGTTGATCGTTCTCGTGTTGCGGCAACATCGATTGGCCGGTCTGCTGTCCCCGGCGGTTCTGCTCATCGGCCTACTGCTGACACAATTGACGCTCGGTGTGTTGACGATTCTGCTTCACAAGCCCGCCGATATCGCCAGTGCCCATGTCGCGGTGGGAGCGTTGACGTTGATGACGACTTTTGTGCTGACGGCCCGCGCCTGCCGACTCTATTCGCCGCGGTTCCGATCCGAAAAATCCGGATTCGAGCCCGTTTTATTGAGCCGTCTCGCTTGCGAGGCGCGTTTGGCGGGATGACTTCTGGAAAGAGATGGTCGTCCGGACACGTCTCGCAAGCGAGACCGCTAAACAATGGCAAAAGATGACAGAAAGACGAAAGACGTTCTGAAATGAAACCAGCCACCGACCTATCCGAGTTCCCGAACGGCAGTATGGCCCTGCCGCCATTGGTGGACCGCGCTTCGCATCCGCGCCATGCTGATGCCGTCGAAAGCGCCACGGAGATCCCCACCCGTCTCCGTGATTTCTACGAGCTGACCAAACCGCGCATGAACCTGCTGGTCGTCATCACCACGCTGGTCGGTTTCTACATGGCCACCCGCACCGCCGCCCTGGTCAACTGGACCTTGCTTGCCCACACGATCTTCGGCACCGCCCTCACCGCCGCCGGGGCCAGCGTGTTGAACCAGTACGTCGAGCGCGATCTCGATGGCAAGATGCCCCGCACCGCCAATCGCCCTCTGCCCACCGGCCGAATTCTGCCGGTCGAGGCCCTGCTGCTTGGCGTGTTGTTTGGCGTCGGGGGTGTGCTCTATCTCATCACATTCGTCAACAGCCTCACCGCGCTTCTGGGTGCCGCCACGCTCGCCAGCTATGTCTGGGTCTACACGCCGATGAAGCGATGGACGACCCTCTGCACCATTGTCGGTGCGGTGCCTGGCGCGATCCCCCCGATGATGGGATTTGCCGCGTTGCATCATGCCATCTCGATCGAGGCGATGGCGATGTTCGGCATTCTGTTTCTATGGCAGATGCCCCACTTCCTGGCCATTGCGGTCATGTACAAGGACGACTACACCGCCGGCGGTTTCAAGATGCTTCCGTGCGTCGACCCCGACCTGCGCGCCACCGGCCGACAGATGATCGTGTATCAACTGGCATTGATTCCGATGACGCTGATGCCCTTCGGCCTGCAAATGGCCGGCGTCGGTTATCTGGCCGCCGCCGTAGTGCTGGGCGGTGTGTTTTTAGCCTACGGTGTATTGGCGGCAACCCGGCGAACCCGCGAGGACGCGCGGAAGCTATTCTTCGTTTCCATCATCTATCTCCCATTATTATTGGGGGCGTTGATGATCGATAAAACTTGAAAAGGTGGCATGGGCTTCCCGCCCATGCATTTCCGGATTATAAAAAGCATCGGCGAGACGCCCATGCCACCTATTTTTAAAGTGCTATTTATCACCCTCTGAAAAAAGTGTAAGATTCCCACGACAGAAGGAGCAGACGTGTCTGAGACAGTGTTAGATCACGGTTACATCCCCGAAGAGCATGCCCCCGATCCGGTGGCCGGCCATGGCGACCCAACCCCTCCCGGCAAGGTTGCCATCTGGTTATTTCTCGCCAGCGAGATCATGTTCTTCATCGCGATCCTCGGAACGTACATCGTTCTTCGCGCCGGTTCGCCCCACCTGTTCAGCGAACATGCGGCGGCATTGAGTAAAAAACTCGCGGGTGCCAATACCCTCGTACTGATTTTCAGCTCGCTGACGATGGCACTGTCCGTTGAAGCCGCGCAGAAGGGCAACCGCAACAAGCTCATCATGTATCTCGCGCTTACACTCGTGTGCGCGTTTGGATTCATGGGCATCAAGGCCGTCGAATACCAATCCAAGATCGCCATTTTCCCCGGCATGCACGGCGAGCATCACACCATCGTCGCCCGCGACGAGAATGACGCCGGAAAATTCTGGTGCTACGACGGTCACGCCAAAACCGAAGATGCCAAAAGCATCACTCTCACCGATGCGTTCCGCATGCCGCTGACGGATAAGGATGCCGGTTTCAACACCCACCTGGTCAGCGAAGCGTATGTCGAAGAGCACCCAAACGGCACCGGCAGTGAAGTCGCCGCCGGTGACATGGGCCATGCCGGTGAAAAGATGGAGGCCAAGGCCGAAGCCGAGGGAAAACATGCGGGCCAGGATTTTGTGATCTCCAAGGCCTTCATCAATACCGATATGCAGTATGGGCCGTGGAAGAATATCTTCTACAGTTGCTACTTCGCCCTGACCGGCATCCACGGTCTCCATGTGATCGGTGGGATCATCCCCATCGGCATCCTGTTGATCCAGGCCATGCGCGGCAAAATCAAAGCCCCCGCCACGGAATACGTCGGCCTCTACTGGCACTTCGTCGACCTGGTCTGGATCTTCCTGTTCCCGCTGCTGTATTTGATTTAGGAAGTAGGAAGTTGCCAGTTGTTAGTTGCCAGTAAAAGGCAAAAGACATCCGGCATTTACTGGCAACTAGCAACTTGCAACTTGCAACTAACTATTGGCAACTATCGGAGTTCCTCATGTCCACCGCCAATCCCGCACATGATCGTATGCCTGAAGAAGCGCATGGCGTTTCGCTGCCGCATTCGGAGCACAAGATCAACTATCTGGCGATCTTCTTCACCTTGGTGGTGCTGACCGTCGTCACCGTCGCCATCGCGTTTTACCGGTTCTCCAATGAACTGGTGAACGTCTCGCTGGCGCTACTGGTGGCGTCGATCAAAGCCACTTTCGTCGGCCGGTATTTCATGCACCTGAAGTTTGAAGGAAAGCTAATTTACGCGATCTTCTTTGTCCCGTTGGTGCTCACGGTCATCCTGATCTGCGCCTTGATTCCGGATATCGGTCGCGGCGTCCATCACATCATGCACATGCCGCCGATTCTGAAGCATGATGCAATGCCTCTGTCGCATTATTGATCGTTCTCAGGTTAGCCGCGACGCGCAGCGGAGCGCGTTTTTATTCCTCTGACAAAAGCGCTCCGCTGCGCGTCGCGGCTAA
>JANXVV010000389.1 GCA_025351525.1 Humisphaera sp.
GGCGCGTCGAGTACCTAAGCCGCTAGACGCGCCTCGCAAGCGAGACGGCTAAATAATGATGCCGAAAGAATCCTCTTCGGCCCAACCCCATCCGTAAGTCCTTCGCGATCCCGCTTGACGAACTTATCCCCAACCTAAAAATGAGTCTTTTCTCGGACCTATTTGAAAGGATTCATGGCCGCCATCGTCGATCATCCTGCTTTTCAAACGGTCGGGCCGGCTACACCGGCTCATCGATCGCGGGCGATCGATGCGTTGCGGGGCATGGCCGTCGTGTTGGTTTTGTTTCGCCATCCAGTCCTTGCACCGGAAACGGCAGGAAAGCTGCGGCCGCTGGCGACTTTCCTGCACCGCTTCGGGTGGACGGGGGTGGATCTGTTCTTTGTGTTGAGCGGGTTTCTGATCGGGGGATTGTTGCTCACCGAATCGCGGCGCAGCGGCACGGTGGACGTCCGTCGTTTTCTCATTCGCAGGGCCTTCAAAATATATCCGGGATATGTTGCCCTGATCGGCTACGCGATCATCTTCCACATCAGGCATGAACACGTTGGGTGGGGGATTGCCCTTCGAGCCTTCGCTCCGAATTTCTTTCATGTACAGAACTACATCGGGTCGCCGCAAGGTCATACCTGGACCCTCGCGGTTGAGGAGCATTTTTATCTGCTGCTTCCGCTCGTGGTTCTCTGGTTGGCAAGGCGCGGAAGCCTGAGTCGGATACCGCTCATCACGCTGCTGGTGATCGTCGGTTGCACGGCTTTGCGACTGCTCAACCTGGGGAGGCCTTTCAATGCGTTCACGCACATGTCTCCAACCCATTTGCGAATTGACAGTTTATTCTTCGGGGTGTTGTTGGCTCATTGGCATGGTGCCCGTCCGAATGCCCTGAAGTTTCTGATGGCACGTCCGGAACTGTTGATTCTGACGGGCATCTCACTGGTCTCGCCGTTCGCGGTGGTCGATCAGACTCACCCGTTTTCTTGGACGGTGGGGTATGGATTCTTATACACGGGATATGGATGCCTGCTGATGGGAATCGTGGCATTGTCGGAGCGCGGGAGCAGTCCCATTCCCTTCGCAGGCCCGATCACCTTCGGTCTTGCGATCATTGGATTCAACAGCTATTCGATCTATCTCTGGCATACCCTTTTTGCGCTGGCACCGGTTGAACATCGACTGGCGGTCGGCTGGCTGCTGAATTGGACGCCGGCCTGGCGCTGGTGCGCGGCGATGATGACGTATGCGTCTGTCGCAACACTGGCCGGGATCGTCATGGCGACCGTCATCGAGCGGCCAATGCTGGCGTTTCGGGAGCGGTGCTTTCCTTCAAAATCAAAGGGCCTGCCACCAAAAGACATTCGCTAGAACGCGGGCGTTCCTGCAATCCGGTCCCGTCCGCCTATACTTCATGCATGTTCGAGACTCTGCATCAGCGGCGTTATCTCATTCCCTTCAACGCGGCTCGCCTGCCGCAACAGTTTACCGATGTGCTGGTGATTGGCGGCGGTGTCGCCGGGCTTCGGTCGGCCATCGCGGCGGCGGATGCGGGGGTGGATGTGCTGTTGCTCACCAAAGATACCATCGGGGAATCCAATACCTGGTACGCGCAGGGGGGCATCGCGGCGGTGTTGCAGCCGTTGGATTCTTATCAGTCTCACGTCGATGATACGGAAAAAGCCGGGGCGGGGCTTTGCGATGATGAGGCGGTGAATATCGTCATCAAGGAAGGCCCGGAGCGCGTGCTCGAATTGCTGACCTGGGGGGCGAAGTTCGATAAAAAAGAAGGCAATCCGCACGATCTGGCCTTTACGATGGAAGGGGGGCACAGTTTCGCCCGCATCGTGCATGCTTTCGGCGACGCGACCGGTAAAGAGCTTGCGCAGACCTTGATCAACACCGTGCGAGGGCGCGAACGAATCCGGATTTCGGAGAAAAGTTTCGCGATCGACCTCATTTCGGATGGCGGGGGTGAACGCGACAGGTGCCTCGGCGCGATCGCGGTGATCGACGGGCAGACGCAGATCATCTGGGCGAAACGGACGATTCTGGCCAGCGGTGGGGCGGGGCAGCTTTACCGCGAGTCGACCAACCCGAAGATTGCGACTGCCGATGGGCACGCGATGGCGTTTCGGGCCGGGGCGACGCTGCGGGATATGGAGATGGTGCAATTTCATCCGACGACGCTGTACGTTGCCGGGGCCAGCCGCGCGCTGATTACTGAGGCGGTGCGGGGGGAAGGGGCGTTGCTGGTGGATCGTCACGGGCATCGGTTCATGCCGGCGTATCACGAGAGCGCGGAGTTGGCCCCCCGCGATGTCGTCAGCCGGGCGATCATCGAGCAAATCCGCAAGACTCACTTCACCCATGTGTATCTCGATGTGCGCCATCTGCCCGGCGGGCAGTTCCGCGAGCGGTTTCCGCAGTTGGCGAAACTGCTTGATGAGTTCGACATCGACAGCTCCAAGGATCTGATCCCGATCCATCCTGCGGCCCACTATATGATCGGCGGAGTGGATGTCGACCCGATGGGCCGTTCCAGTCTGGCCGGCTTGTACGCGGTGGGCGAGGCGAGTTGCTCCGGCTTGCACGGGGCCAATCGTCTGGGAAGCAATTCGCTGCTGGAAGGCCTGGCCTTCGGAGCCCGCGCGGGGCTCGATGCGGCTCAGGCGGCGCAATCCGAAGCCGTTCATTTTCCCCTCAAATTAGAACACAAGATACCCGCGTCGACGAAAACGGAACTGGACATCACCGATGTGAAAAGCAGCCTGCGCAGCCTGATGTGGCGAAATGTCGGGATCGAGCGCGCGGGCGCTCATCTGGAGGAAACCCGCGAGATTATCGCGTTTTGGACGCGCTATGTGATGGACAAAACATTCCTGCCCGCCACGCTCGGCGAAGCGGCGACGGCGGGGTGGGAGATCCAGAACATGCTGACGGTATGCGCCCTGATCTCCACCGCCGCCCACGCCCGCACGGAATCGCGGGGCGTGCATTTTCGCACCGACTACCCTCGGCGCGATGATGCACATTGGCGGATGCACCTGCTTTGGCAGCGGCCTCTGGAGACTCCCATTCCCCAGCCGATCGCGGCACCCCTCTAAAACGCGATCGCGATATTTCCCGCGCTTTGTTTAGCCGCGACGCGCTGCGCGTCGCGGCTGAACGATGCGCAGAAATTTTGTGGATCCCGTATCAATTCATTTTCGGCGATAGTGCTGAATGCACGCGATGATTTACTCCCTGCCGGAAAACGTGGGCATTCGGCACAGCCGCTAAAAGTGGGAAAATGAAGTACTAAAAAAGAACCCGCGTCGCTCTTTCGAGCGACGCGGGTTCTTTTTAAAGATCAAATCTCTTCAAATCGCTTAGGCCTTGCGGCGACGGCGACCGAGGACACCCAACGCGCCAAGTCCAAGCAGGGACAAAGCCGTGGGTTCCGGGATACCCACACCATCGCGGCTGGCGAGGGTTGGGTCGTTAAATGCCGGATCAGACAGAGGACTGCCCCACGTACCGCCGACCTTGGTGAATCGGAGAATCGAATGCGATCCAGCAGCCAAAGTGCCGGAGGTGAACGACAACGTTGCACCATTGATGCGGGTGTTAAACGTGACGGGGCCTGCGGTATTGGACAGATTGCTGACTAGGATGGCCAAACCGACCGAACCCGCGTTGTCGTTTGTCACGGCCGAGTAGACCACACCCGCCTGCTCGATCGTTTGGCGAACACCGTTGAAAGTGATGGTCGTCGGCAGCGTCGCCACGCGGCCATTCGTGCCGTTCAAAACATTCTGCACCAAACCACCGCTCTGCGAATCATTCCAACCGTTCAAAGCGTCACTTTCATACTGGCCGACGGTGTAACCTTGAACACCCGGATCGAGCAGTTGATAGGTGCTGGCACCACGCATCTTGTAGTGAAGCACGAGCGCTTGGAAGTCATTGCGGCTCAGCAATTGACCGGCAACAGCATTGACACCGATATTCGATCCCAAAGTGTTGAAAGCAGGCTGGGTACCACCCGCGCCGTCAGTTCGGGGCGTTGTCCCATTGCTGAGAGCGGCGTTCGCGAAGTTATTGAATCGGCTGACGAACGGGATATGGGCCTGACCGGCACCGATGTTCTGCGTGGCCAGCGACAGGCGCTGGATCGGCAGGGTGAAGAGGGCCGAGCGGATGTTCGGGGCCGTGCTGTCGCCGGTCACCGGGTTGCGGAAGCTGGCATCGCCCGGGTAGAGCGCTTCAGCCGACATATTCACGCCGGTGTTTCGGAAGTCAACCGCATTCAGGTAAGGATTCACCGAAGAATTACCGGAGGTGAAGGTGGGACCGGTACGCTGGGTCGGATCCGAGGGAATCGGGGCCAAACCGTAGTTACCGATGAAGCTGGTTCCGGCGGCTTGACGCGTCCCGAAGTTGGTGGGGGCAAGCTGATTCACCAAAGTCGTTGTCTGCGCAACGCTGTTTGGACCTTCATAGTCCGAGAAGACGTACTTCACCGGGACCGAGGGATTGTTGAAAATCGTGTTGATCGTGGCAGCGCTGAGGGTAACCCCGGCCCGCACTTGAACCGCAGTCGTCTTACCAGCGGCCTGCTGGGACGCAAGAAAGGCGGCAATGTCAGAGGCATTGGCATCGCTTAAGGGGGGAGTCTGCACATAGGCAGGATTGACCGGTGTGTTCACTGCACCCCAGTCAAAAAAGTCAATTGCCTGGGCAGAAACCGTCCCAAGCCCCAGTGCCGCAGCCACAAGTGCCGCTGCCCAACGAGTCTTTCCGTTATTATTCCGCGCGGTAACCATAATCTCTCCAATCCAGTAAATGCCTGTTGTCCCAGACCTCACATGATCCCATATCCGAAAAAATCGTTGAGTCTCGATTCATCGAAACTCTCATCGTGCCCGTTATCCGAACATGAGGTGTATAGCAGTAAACCACATTCGTTTTGACGGGTCAAGAGAAAAATAATCTTTTTCTAAGCAATTTCTTTGATTCCGACGCCGGACAACGGTTGAACTGCTTATCGGACCTTAAAAATTTCACATGGGGGCTTTTATTTCGTCTGAATGATTGGCAGACTGGACGCACTTCCTCCTCTCTTCTATGCTCGCGATAATGTCCACCGCCATTCCGTCGAGCCCCGCTGCTTCCCCTTCCCGTTTCCTTATCACGGGCGGGGCCGGATTCATCGGATCGCATCTTGCCGAGCGATTGCTGGACGCCGGGCATGCCGTCACGGTACTGGATGATTTGTCCACCGGTCGCGAGCGAAATCTTGCGGCTATCCGCCATCGGTCGAATCTTCAATCCCGATTCCAATTCGTTCGCGGTTCCGTCAGTCATACCGAAACCGTGAATCTTTTGATGAGCCAATGCGATGCAGTGTTCCATCTGGCCGCCACGGTAGGGGTGCAACTGGTCGCCGACGAACCGGTCCGAACCATCCATACCACCATCCACGGCACGGAAGTCGTCCTGGAAACCGCGCAGCGTTTCGGACGGCCGGTGCTCTTGACGAGTTCGTCTGAAGTGTATGGCAAGGGCACGCGCGTTCCATTTGGTGAGGATGACGATGTCGTCATGGGGGCCACGCGCTTCAGCCGCTGGTGCTATGCATATAGTAAAGGAATCGATGAATTTTTAGGGTTGGCGTATCACCGCCAGTTCGGTTTGCCGGTCACCATTGTGCGACTGTTCAACACCGTCGGTCCGCGACAGGTCGGGCAGTATGGGATGGTGCTCCCCCGTTTCATTGCCGCCGCCGTTCAAAATGAAACCTTGAAAGTGTATGGCGACGGTTCGCAAACGCGCTGCTTTTGTCATGTGGACGACGTCACCGATGCCCTGGTGAAACTGACCTTGCGTTCCGCCCATGCCGGCGAGGTGTTTAATCTCGGGAGCGACGAAGAGATCAGCATGAACGACCTGGCCCATCGCGTGATCGCGTTGGCCGGCTCGAAAAGCGCGATCGAGCATGTGCCGTATGAAGTGGCGTATGGCCGCAGCTTCGACGATCTTCCCCGCCGCGTGCCGAATCTGGACCGCATCCGGGCAGCAATCGGGTTTTCGCCGAAATTGAAACTGGATCAGATTATTTCTTCGGTGATTGAGGATTTTCGCGGCGAGAAGTGAGATTTATTCTTCCTCCGCCGTGCCATCAATCCCATGGCTCCCAATCCCAGCAGGGACAGGGTCGTCGGCTCGGGGACGCCGACGATGACCAAGTCGCCCGGC
>JANXVV010000419.1 GCA_025351525.1 Humisphaera sp.
ATCTTCCGCATCGCCTATCCGCTGTTCCCTGAAGCCGCGAAGCAGATGTGGCTTCTCATCGCGCTCATCGGCGTGGTCAGCGTCATCTACGGCGCGATGTGCGCCATGGCCCAAACCGACTTCAAAAAGCTCGTCGCCTATTCGTCCGTCTCCCACATGGGTTTCGTCACGCTCGGAGCCGCGATGATGACCCCGGCGGGCGTGAACGGCGCGCTATTCATGATGATCGCGCACGGCATCACCAGCGCCATGATGTTCTTTGTCGTGGGCATTGTTTATGAGCGGGCACACCATCGAGAACTCAGCCGCATGGGCGGGCTCGCGACCACCATGCCGATCTACACCGGTTTCTCCACCGTCGCCTGTTTTGCCAACCTGGGCCTGCCGGGTTTGTGCGGGTTTGTGGGTGAAGTGATGGTCTTGCTCGGCAGTTTTCAGGCCGCCCGCGAGGGATCGATCCTGCGAAACGCCGGCGCGAATCCGAATACGATCATGACCCTGGCCATCATTGCCTGTTTCGGCGTGATCCTGACGGCCGGCTATATGCTGTGGACCATCCAGCGCGTTTTCTTCGGCCCGGAAAAAGCCGAGCAAAAAAACTTCCCCGAGGTCAATCAACGCGAACTGATCGTGCTCACCCCGCTGGCGATCATGGCGGTTCTCCTCGGCGTCCTCCCCACCGCCTTCTTCTTCGTCTTCACGAACCAGACGGTGGCGGGGTTGTTTAAAATTTTCGGGTAGATAGAGAGTTGCCAGTTTTTAGTTGCCAGTTGCCAGTTGCCAGTAAAATGCAAAGACCCCGGCATTTACTGGCAACTGGCAACTTCTTCTACTAACTGGCAACTAACAACTTCCCCTAACTGGCAACTACTTATGCTTTCCGCCATCGGCGCACCATTTATCCCGCACTGGAACGAAGTTCTTCCCCACAGCGGGGACGGGTTTCTGAAGCCATTCGTGGCGGACCTCTGGCTGATCGTGACGATCGTTGCGGTGCTGATCACGCCGTTCTTCACGCGGAAAAGCAACATCGCCTGCGCACTGGTAGCGCTGGCGGGGTTGACGGGCGCGCTGCTCTGCCTGCTGGTCGTCGGTGCGGGGTCGGATGTCACCGGCACTCACTTTCGCGGCCTCCTGGTCATCGACGGTTTCGCGGTCTTCTGGAAAGTCCTGCTCATCGTTTTTGTGATGGGCATCATCCTCATGTGGCTCAGCGTTTCCGCCTGGGGCATGCACGAGGGGGACGGCCCGGAATTCTTCACGCTGCTTCTCGGGGCGACGCTCGGCATGTCGCTGATGGGTTCCACCTCCAATCTGCTGATGATCTTTTTGTCCGTCGAACTCGCCAGCCTGCCCAGCTATGTGATGGCCGGGTTCCGTAAAACCCATCGCGTGGGGGCCGAGGCATCGCTGAAATACGTGCTGTTCGGCGCGGCGACCAGCTCGATCATGGTCTACGGGCTCTCCATTCTCTACGGTCTCTATGGCACCCTCGACATTCATTCGACGATCCTCGCGAATGGCACCGCATTCCCCACAATCATTCCCGGATTGGCCGCAAAAATGGCCGCCTCCACCGGCGGCGGAGCGTTGCTCGCCGTCGCAATCTTCGGATTGATCGTCGGCATCGGGTTCAAAGTCTCCGCGGTGCCGTTCCACTTCTGGTGTCCCGATGTCTTCGAGGGTGCAAGCATCGAGGTCAGCGCATTCCTCTCGGTGGCTTCCAAGGGTGCCGCTCTCGTGTTGCTGCTTCGCGCCCTGATGTTGATCGCCGACGCCTTCGGTTACCAAAATGCGCCGCACGTCTCGCTCAGTTCGATCGCGGCGGTTATCGGCATCATCGGCGCGGTAACCGCGACGGTCGGCAACACCGCCGCCTTCATTCAGACCAACATCAAACGGCTGCTCGCCTACAGCTCGATCGCCCACGCCGGGTATATGCTGTGCGCCCTCTCGCTGCTGGTCGCCCACAATCACGCGATCACGGTCGACAATCTCAATGTTCCCGCCCAGGCGATTTTGCTTTATCTGGCCGTATATATGTTCATGAACCTCGGCGCGTTCACCGTCGCCGGGTTGGTCGCACGACAGACCGGTTCGGAACTGGTCTCCGAATATTCCGGTCTCGGTCGCCGATCACCGATCCTCGCTGCGTGCATGTTCTGCTTCATGATCAGCCTGATCGGTCTGCCGCCCTTCGCCGGTTTTGTCGCCAAACTCAACCTGCTACTTGTTCTGATGAGCAACGGCGGATGGTGGTGGGGCTTGGTCATCGTCATCGGCGTCAACACGATCCTGAGCGCGTTCTATTATTTCCGCGTCATCAAAGCGATGTATCTCGGCGACAACGAGGAAGCCGCGTTTGTGCCGAACCCGTTGGGCAGCGCCATCGCCCTTTGCTCGGCGATGATGCTTGTGCTGATGCTGCTCGGCTACGGCCCGTTCACCGATCTGACGAAAAAGTTCAGCCATGTATATGGCGTCGATGTGCTGAGCAGGCCAGTGGTGGTTTCCGCGCAGCCGTGATCTGGATTTGTAAGAGCGTCTAAATCAACCGGAGACAGGATTGAATTTCGACGTTTATCGTGGCACGGGCTTTCAGCCCGCGTTGACAGGCTTGTGCGTAAAAGAGCGTGATTTAATGCAATCTTTTCTGATCGCATCGCTAACACGGGCTGGAAGCCCGTGCCACGACTGAGATTTCAAACTTGGAACCAGGACGAAGTTTTTGAAGCTCTAAAGCTATATGCCGCACAACACCCTCATGCCCGTTGCCCCCGCCGCCGTCGTCGATGCGCTCAACAGCCTCCTGGAGGCTGAGTTCACCAGCGTCTTCCGCTTCATGGCCGAGGGTTCGCCCTATCTCAGCCGTGCCAGCGGTGAGGTGCGTTTGCCGCTGGCGAAAATGGTGGCGACCAACGCCCAGCACTGCGCAGACCTATACGCCCTGATCGAAAATCTCAACGGCACCCCGAGCGCCCGCGGGATTCGCAACGAGGAGCAATACCTCGCCTTCCTCTCCCTGAAATTTTTGCTCCCCAAGCTCGTCGATGCCAAGAAGCTCACCATCCGCCGCTATGAAAACGCGATCAAGGCGATCAGGACTGGCCCGGACGATGTGAACGCGGTGCTGGAGAGCCATCTGGCCGATCATCGGTCGGAGTTGCAATCGTTGGAAAAAGCGGCGATGCATGTGGCGGCGGGGAAGTAAATTCTCGATCCCTCTCGCCTAAACATTTTGGATGAGAGCGGGGACGCTTTCTTTTCGTCGATGGACGAACGCTTGAAGCGACAGCGCTATAGTTACTTCGGAGACCCCGATGCATCAAATCTATCAAGCGGTATTAAAAGGGAATCTGGTCGAATGGCAGGGACAGGTTCCAACGTTGAACGGGCCGATGCGAATTCAAGTAACCTTTGTTGAAGATTCACTGGACGCTCCCGCACCGCAGCAGAAGCTGGCGATGCTCGATGCGCTCAATTCGCTCGCCGCGAGCGGAACGTTTAAGGAGATCGAAGATCCCGTCGCGTGGCAAAGGAAGATTCGTCAGGATCGCGTACTTCCCGGTCGTGAGGAGTGATCGTCGCTTCGCATTCTTGGGGCTGTAAATGCTGCTGGACAGCAACATCATCATCTATGCAATTCAGCCTGAACACGAAATTGTTCGTAAGTTCCTTGCTCAAGACAGTTCTCAGGTGTCGGCGATCAGCCTTGTAGAGGTGTTAGGCTACTCGAAGCTCACTCCAGTCGACGAGGCCAATTTGCGGACGGTTTTTTCAGCTTTTTAAGTCCTGCGCAGGTAACGATCGACATCATAGAAGGTGCGATAGCGCTGAGGCGTCGGCGGAGTATGTCACTCGGCGATGCAATCATCGCTTCCACTGCCCTGGCATACGGGTTGACATTGGCTACTCGAAACGTAAATGATTTTCGCTGGATCGATGGATTGAATTTATTTGACCCGGTTAATCCATCGCCCTGATCAAAATACATTCGTAAAAAGGTTCATACGCCATAAAGCTCCGCCGCCTTATCTCGCAAATGCCGTAACAACGGCTCTGCCGACAGTTCCTTACCCGTAACCCGCACAACCAATTCCCTGGCCGTGAAACGCTTTCCCTGCGAGTGGATATTTTTCCGCAACCACCCGAGCAACGGC
>JANXVV010000444.1 GCA_025351525.1 Humisphaera sp.
GGTGAGGGGTTTTCTTCTTCGCTCAGTAGCTGTGAAGTTTCACCCCGCTGAATCAAATGCAAGACCCCTCACCCCAACCCTCCCCCCGGAGTACCGGGGGGAGGGGACCGGAAAGATGGCTGTAATGAATGACTTTGGAATCGCCCCTGCCGATGCAATCGTGCGGACCCCCTGGCCCACCTGGAAGAAAATCTCGGCCTACGCAATCATGTCGCTGCTGTCATTGGCGGCGATTGTGCTTGTCGATGTCAAGGTCCACCGAACCGCCGTGATGCCTACGCAAACCAGTCCGAATCCCAGGTGAAGCAACAGGCACCAAAGGATTCCGGCAGGTAGGCTGTAACCGATATCATCCCCGAGATTGGTAAGGTTGTATGCGATGGCCTGCTCGGCCCAATAGCCCAGCTTTGGGCCAAGCACGCTGTTGAGGGCGAAGATCGGATGGGCCGGGACGAGCCATCGCGCGATCCGGACTCCGCTCTGGCCATGCAGGGCCGGGGAAAGCCAGATCGGCCAGAGCAGCCAGGCCGTCGACAGAAAGCTGGTGATCGCACCACTGCCTGTAGGACCGAGGCGAAATCCCCACCTGAGTAGGGCCGTCAACCCCCCGATGGCGATGACCAGACTCGCCAATACAAGGTAGCTTGCGGCCCAGAACGAGAAGTCCAACTCCGCCTGAACGACCGCATAGAGCCAAACCCCCGCCAGGCCGTGAACCATCGCCGCCATCGCCAGCGATCTCCCGAGCCAGGTCGATTCCGCCGCCACGATTGGGCCGGTAAGCAGCCCGGCGAACAGCAATCCCCCGAGGAACAGCCCCAGCGACGCGCCCGCCGCGCGGTAGCAAAGGACTCCGACGGCGATCGATAGAATGAACGGAAAAATCCCCGCAAGCCACGGGTTCTGGGCCGCTCGCGGTTTTGCCCCATGCACGATGTTAGGAATCGACTCCACCAGAAAATCCGGCGCATTCATCCCGTTGAATTCATCCTGAAGTGCCATGGATTATTTCGCGTCAGTTCCCGTATCCGGTCGCGGCGTGGTCATGTCCTGGTACTGCTTCTGCAATTCATCGATCGTCCGCTGAATGCGATCCGCCTCGTCGATCAACCGCTGCTGTTCACGCCGCAGCGTTTCAATCACTTCATAGTGGGCCTGCGCCGCTTCCTTGAGAGCCGTGTTGTGCGGGGCCACTTTTTTTTCCCAGAGGGCCTTCATCTTTTGAATCTTCGCCTCATCGCTCGTGACATCGGAAATGGCCGTGGACGGCGACTTCCCACCGTCTTCAACCTCCACCCGCGCCGACTTGATAGCCTCGCCCACTTTTTTCACATCCTCCGTCGGCGCACCCGGCGCAACCGCCAACCGAACCTTCACCGGCAACCTCCGGTTCGCCAGTGCCTCACCCAGCCGTTCAATCGTCACCTTCATCCCGTCAACCGTCACCTTCCCCGACCCGTCCACCGTTACCACCGTCACGCCGGCATCCTCTTTCGCCTCCACCTTCTCATCCGTCTTCTTCCCGGCCGCCTCGATCACCATCCAGATCTTCGTCCCCACCGCCGGCAGCAGCGCCCCGTTGCGATCCCACTCCCGCGTCTCCAGATCGCGCCCGGCAACTTCGGGGATGTCGATCACCGTCAGCTCGTTGTTCAACACGCTGACCAGATACCCCACCGCATCCGCCGCATACTTGCCGTCCTCCATCATCTTCGACCCGGTGAAAACCCATGTGAACGGCGGGGCTTCCCTCTTCGTCTTCCGGTTCACCATCAACCGATACGCCGGCACGCGAATCAACTCCTCCCCCTTTTTCCACTCGCAAAAAATCTGCACCGGCGGCCCGTGCGGCGGCTGCCATTTCTTCGCCGATTCCGACCACTTCACCGGCTCGCCCGGCTCCAGCCCGATCATCAGCATCGCCAGATGAATGTGCGAACCCCGTGCTTTGGAACTGATGACCGATTCATATTCGTTGGTTCCCTCGGACACGCAGAAAAATTCGAGCCCCACATCCTGATTGACATTGCACGATTCGCACTCGACGCGAACCTGCCGACCCTTCACATCCACCTGAATATGCGGCAACTTCCCGTCCGCCGGCAACGTGGCGGGGGGAACGGCCAGGGTCGATAACGCGAGAAACAAAAGCAGCGGCAAGCCGTAACGCATAAAGAACTCCAGTGTCGGACACATCGCAGTCTAACGCGGGCGAAACGCGACGGGTAGTACACGCCAGCGCGACGGCTGGAGGGCGGCCGTCCCCTGCCGCCCCGTGGGCGGTCGAGGACGACCGCCCTCCAAAATCCTGCGGCGGTCATCCCGCTTTCAAATCGTCCGCCATCCGCATCGCCAGGGCCAGCAGCGTCAGCGTGGGATTGGAATGCCCGCTGGTCGGAAAGACCGCGCTGCCCGCGATGCGAAGATTGCTTATCCCATGCACGCGGCAACGCCGATCGACGACGCCCTGCTCCGGTGAATCGGACATCCGAGCCGTTCCCATGTGATGATACTGATCGCCGACGCTGCGCTGCCAATCCGGTGAGTCGCCGGCGAAACACGCGGCGATTTCGATCCGACCGAGGCCGAGCTTTTTAAACTCATCCTGCAACACTTTCGCGTATACCTTGATCGTTCGGTGCGTCAGTTCCGTCAACCTCCACCGAATTTCAGACCTGGGGATTCCCAAGGCATCCGTTTGATCGGAAAGAACGATCCGACTTTCGGGGTTGGGTTCCTGCTCGATGTTCATCTGCAACTGAATGACCGGATCGGGGGCGTAGGCGCGATGGCGGATCGAATACTCGTAAACCGGTCGCGCGATGGCAGGCAGGTGAACGAGCCCGTTGAGTAAATGTTTCAACGGCTTCCAACCGAATTTGCCGTGCCGCAGTCCTCCCACGGCTTGTTTCAACCGCAGGTAAGGCGAGTCGTCGCCCGTGTCGAATTTGAGGTAAGCCGAGGCGTTCAGGATTCGATGCTCGATCTGCATCGCCTCGGAAACCGAAAGGCGTGGCGCATACTTCAAGCCCCCGTGGTAGAAAGTGTTGAAGAGGCGCTGGATTTCATCGGGATTGTCCGTATGAACCGTGCCCACGATGGCCCCGGGATGGTCCTGAAAAAACCGACCGACATAATCGCGCCCATTTCCGATGCCGCTTTTTTGCCGGGTGTTATTGCTGAGCAGGATGCGCGCCGTTTCGATGCCGCCGGTCGCCAGCACTACTTGGCGCGGGTGGACCACCGCCGTTTTGCCCTCGAGTGACCGGACTCGCAGTTCGGTCACCTGGGTGCCTGTGTCATTTAATTCGATCCGGGTCAGATTGGCGTGAAGCAGTAGGGTGGTGTTGGTTGCAACGCGGATCATCCCGCCGTAGGTGTCGCGAAGGCTGGGGCGGCGACTCCACTTGGAGTAATGGTAATGCACTGCGGCGGGATCGAAGGCTGGGGGCTGAAAATGGAGCAGTTTGAAAATGTCGGTGTCGAAGTTCAGCGTATCCGTCAGCATGAAAGCACTGGCCCGCTGATAGTACGGGATCAATTCATTCAGCCGGATCGGCCAACCCGTCGCGTGCGCAACCCAGTCGCGCGGTTCAAAATCCAGTCGACCCAATCGAAGCGACTGCCCACCCCAGGTAGTGGTGCTGCCCCCTGAAATTCGAGCACGGCCATCGAGGTGGCCGTGAAAAGGCAATTCGGCGATGACGCTTTCATAAAGCGCCTGAGACGGGGCTTCGGGCAATTCACCGCCGCTCTCCACCAACAGTACTTTCAGTTTCGTGCCGAGCAATTCATGGGCGATCGCCAAGCCCGCCGCACCGCTGCCGATGATGCATACGTCGCAGGAAAGACTTGCATTGTCGGGGAGTTGATTGAGGTCGTCGATCATGCGGAGCCATCATAGGGCGGCGGGCGTAGGTGCAGTGCTGACGGCCTCCCGCGCAAACTCGCCGAAGGCGGTCATCTGCTCCGAAGATGCGGATAATTTCTCGAACCACCGCACGTTGGATCGCAAATTTTCGAGCCTGGTCGTGGCAAACAACGCGATTCCGTTCGGGTTGACGAAAGCCGCATGGCGTAAAAGCAATCCGACGATGGCGGACACATCCGAAAGATCCGCTCCCACCCGGTCGCGGTATCGGGCCGTCAGCGCGGGGTTGGCTTTCGCCGTCGCCGCCAAAGTTCGGGCGAGACGAATGACGCTGAAAGTGATGATCCCACGATCGCCAATATTGGGTAACTTCTCCAACTGCCGATTGGCGACGTCGCTATCGAACTGCAGCACCGAATATTTCTTTGGAAATAACCCGGCATCCCCCTGCAGAAGCGGGTAAACCGCACCAATGCCGAAGCAGCGGATGCGCCCTTTCGTCACTTCCAATTCCAGTTGCGCAATCAGGTCTTCCCGGTTCGCCTGATGGAGGTTGCAATCGTGAAGTTGAAAGCAATCGACATAGTCGGTTTTCAGTTCGCGCAGGCTGGTGTCCAGACTTGCCACAGCGCTCGTCGGTGAGTAATCGTCGTCCCCGACCTTCACGCGAATCGAACGTCTGGCGATGGCGGCGACAAACTTGAAGCGATGCGCCATCTTCCGCGCGAAGCTGACCAATCCCTTGCGTTTCGCCAAACCTGCGGGAGGATTCAACCCGAACTTTGTCGTCACCGTCACGCGGTCGCGCTTGCCCTGCAGAAACCCACCCAATATTCCCTCGGCCTGCCCGAACCCGTAAAGGCGAGCGACGTCAAAATGAGTCACGCCGAGCGCAAACGCTTCCTCAAGCAGCGCCACCGCGCTGCGCGGGTCATCGTGCATCGTCAGGTTCACGCAGCCCAATCCGATCGGTGAAGCGACGATCGGCGTATGCCGAAGCGAGACCGGTTTCATACTGGCCTTATGTGGATTACGCCGATACCCATACCCTTTTGATCGGGGGATTCCATGATCTCTTCGCAGCAGCCGGGGTACTCCAGCATGAGTTGTTCCCAGGTTCGCCGCAAGGTCGTGTGGGGATCGCACTGATGCGGGGTGATGTCGTGGAAGGCGACCAGGCCACCCGGTCGCACCAGCGGGGCGTACATGCTGAAATCCTGGCGGACGCCCTCGGCCGAATGGTCGCCGTCGATAAGCAGGAAATCCAGCGGTTCCGTACCGATGATCTTTTTGACTTGTTCCAGCGACGACGGCTGATGTGAATCGGCTTGCAGCAATTGGATCGACTGCCCCGGCAGCGCAAAGGATTCGTAGAGCTTACGCTTCCAAGCGGGATATCCCCCGCCAAAATCCCCTCCCGGCAGATCGAGGCTGACCAGCGTTGCATCAGGCGCGGCAACGCGCGTCCACAAAAACAGCGTGCCGCCGTTGGCCGTGCCGATCTCCATGATCCGTACCGGTTTCAAGGCTTGAACCATTTCCAGCAGGCGGCGAATCTCATACCGACATTGCAGCGGGCGAATCATCCCCCCGCAGGTGTTGAACCCGTAATCGAGAAGGGCGTCGATATTGTCAAAAGTGCGCCGGCGGGGGAGTTCCGACCGGGCCGCGAAAAAATTCCGAATCTCCGTCCAGCCGCGCTTGATCCCTCCGAAAATGCCGCGCGAGCGAAACTGGGCGAATCCTTTTTTAAGCGTCACTGAAATCATACCGCTGCTCCCGATCGTGCATTCCTGCGATCACCATCCACCCTATCGGCAAGCTCGAATGCCTTCTTGCCGCAAAATTATCCGGATGCCATTCGCGGCTGTCAACCCGCCCCGAATCCCTGCACTGGTTCAGTTTGAATGGTGGTGCGGGCTTCCAGCCTGCAATTCGGAAGCAGGCTG
>JANXVV010000469.1 GCA_025351525.1 Humisphaera sp.
CGCCTTCGGCGCGGCCGCTCAAAAAAAGCGACCCTCCTGCGGGAGAGTCGCGTTCTTCAATTTCACATGGCGCAATCCCATCAAGCGCGACTGAGGTACCCGCCATTCTCCGTGCTGATTCGGATGATCTCACCCATTTCAATGAATGGCGGAACGCGCGTCTTCAAACCGGTTTCCAACTCCGCATCCTTCTGCTGATTGGTGGCGGTCGCGCCCTTGATCGCCGGTTGCGTGTCCGTCACTTTCAGGTCCACGGATTTCGGCAGGTCATAGCTGACCACTTTCCCCTCGTGGAATAAGGCCTTTAACGGGGTGTTGGGCTTCAGATACAAAATGTCGTCGCCGAACACATCCTTCGGAATCGTCTCCTGCTCGAAGCTTTCCATGTCCATCAGGATGTGCCCATCTTTATCGGAATAGAGATATTCCACATCGCGGGTATCGAGGTTGGTGGTCTCGATGTCATCGGTCGCCCCGACGCGCTTGTCGATGATGGTGCCCTTACCGACGTCGCGCATTTTGAACTGCACCTTGGCCCGCAGGTTGCCGGGAGTGTTGTGATCGGCATTGGTCACCACATACAGCTTGCCATCGATGAGAATCGCCTGGCCTCGTCGAACCTCGCTCGCTCGCATAATAATTCCTTCCGGATGTCCGGCTCACCCGTGGAAGCTCCGATCTCTGCTTAAATCGCGACGGCAACCAGTGGGAGAGTGGCAGCTTATTTACCGCTAAGGCCGGTAAAGAGCAAGCGAACGGCTACTTGCTCCGCAACGGCGGGTGCGGTAAACGGTAATGCCCGTTAATCGCCGGTGCGGATTATTTTGCCCGGCAGAAGGAAAGTTGATTCATGAAGTGGTTGATTTATCTGGTCGCGGTCGTGCTGCTGGTGCTGCATCAGGATTTCTGGAATTTCAGCGAATACAAGCCGTTGGTTTTTGATTTTTTACCGATTGGTTTGGCCTATCATGCGGCTTATTCATTCGCGTGCGCGGGGTTGATGTTTTTACTGGTGACCTTCGCATGGCCTAAGCACTTGGAAGAGTATGAAAACATCCCGTCGTCACCCGAACAGGGCGATCATCATTAAATGCATGTTTATGAACAAAACTGGGTTCGCCCTGTTACTGCGCCTGCGGCGAAAGATGCGTCATTTGACGGAATGCTCGAACGATTGAAATCACGCCGTATTTGAGTAGTGGCACCTCAAGTTAAACTCTCGAATGTCGCAACGTTCCATCAAGTGTCTCCACATTTTTCTATCGACTTAAATTAAACTGAAGGCCTTCATTCATGCTCCCCATCATCGTCATCTTCACCTATCTTGCAGTGGTTCTGTACATCGGAATCTTCGCGTTTCGCAAGGGCAAGACGACCGGTGAGGATTTCTTTTTGGCCAGCCGATCCATCGGGCCGGTGGTGTTTTTTCTGTCGCTGTTCGCCACCAACATGACCGCCGTCGCCATCCTCGGCAGCAGCGGATTCGCCTACAAGCGCGGGATCGGTGTCTTCGGCATGATGGCGTCGGCCTCCGGGTTTGTCATCCCCATCTCGCTGTTCGTCATCGGCACCCGGCTTTGGGCACTCGGTAAGCGATTCGGTCACATGACGCAGGTGTCCTACTTTCGCGATCGATGGGAATGCTCGTCTATCGGCACGGTGTTGTTCGCCATGACGGCTGCCATGCTGCTGCCGTATCTGATCGTGAGCATCGTCGGCGGTGGCACGATTCTCGAGGAATTGAGCGGCCATCGAATCAACTATCACTGGGCCGGCGCGATCGTGGCGCTGGTGGTCATGGGCAACGTTTTCTTCGGCGGAATGCGTGGGGCGGTGCTGGTCAACGTCTTCCAAACCGTCCTGTTTTTATGCTTCGGGATGGTCGCCTTCGTGGCAATCGGTCACAGTATGCCGGGAGGGTTTACGGGGACGGTGGCGAAAATGCTGGAGAGCCCAGCACGATCTTGGCCGTTGGAACGAATACACCCGAATAGTATCTCCCCAATCACCACCACCGAGTTTTTAAGCTACTGCTTTATCCCGCTGTCTTCGATCATGTTTCCGCACATGTCGATCATGTGTCTGACGGCAAAGAAGGTGACGGCGTTCAAGAAGACGGTGGTGCTCTATCCGCTGTGCATCATGCTGATCTGGTTGCCGTGCGTGTATCTCGGGGCGATTGCCAACGGGCAGCCGCGCGTGAACGCCGCCATCGCGTCGAAGTCCCCGGATGTGACGAAGATGCTGCAATATCATGGGGGCGTGGACGATGCGGGCAAACCGACCGCACCGATCCTTACCGGGCTACTGAAAAAATTGGGAACGCCGGAAGCCACCGATTTGCTTTCCAGCGTCGCGACGTCCAATCTCACCAGCGAGCAGTTCGGCGAACGGTTATACGAAGTGGTCCACGCCATTCCGCCCAAAGACCCGCGCTATGGCGATCTCGTCAAAGAAGTCGGCCGCCTGTCCAAGACCGCATCCGGCGACAGCGTGCTGCTACAAATGCTTCGGCTTTATGTCCCGGCTTGGCTCTCGGGCCTGCTGGCGGCGGGAATCATCTCGGCGGTGATGGGGTCGGACTGCCATCAGATTCTCGCCCTCAGCACGATGTTCACCAGCGATGTCTACAACTATTACGGCGGGCAAAAAGCCTACGGTGAACGCAGCTCGGTCTATGTCGGTCGGGCGTTTATTCTGCTGGCGAACACGGTGGCGTTCTTCATCGCCTGGGGCAAGCCGGATATTTTCGAGTTGGCGATCTCGTGGGCCTTCTCCGGTTTTGCGGCCCTCGCGCCGGTGATGCTGGCGGCGCTGTTCTGGAAGCGCAGTACGAAGTACGGCGCGCTCGCGGCAGCCTTGTTCGTGACGGCGGCGATCCTGGGCACGGGCTGGCTTGAAAAGATCCACGCGTTTCCGAAGGGACACAAGCCCGAAGAAGTCATCATCAACGGCTTCACGCTCTTCCATCACAAATTCCTTGCGCTCAGTCCCGGTGGCGGCAAGCTGTTCATTTTCGGTTTCATGCCGGTGGTGTTCATGGTGCTCGGTTCGGCGCTGTGCATGTTCGTCGGATCGCTGCTATCGGCACCGCCATCGGACGCGACGATCCGGAAGTATTTCGGTGGCACATCCACTGCTTTCCCCGCAGCCAAGGCTCAACCTATAATCGCCGTATGATGGATCCATATAGCCCGGCGTTTACGCCGGTTTTTTCCTGGTTTTTCTTAGAGCATGTTCAAAGACATAGTGGTGGCTGTCGTAGCTCATGCTACGGCGAGCCGTGCTCCTAAACATGCTCCTCGGGATGAATAAGAAAGAACCGGCGTAAACGCCGGGCTATATGGGGGTTTTTAGAAACCGGAGGCGCTGTGAAAATCTGCATCCTCGCCGCCGGTGCGGGCGGCATGTATTGCGGCAGTTGCATGCGAGACAACGCGTTGGCGGCGGCGCTGCTCCGCATGGGGCATCAGGTCACGCTCATTCCGCTGTTCAGCCCCACCAAAACCGATACGCCGGATGTAAGCGATAGGCGGGTTTTTCTCGGCGGCGTCAACGTCTATCTCCAGCACGCCAGCAAGTGGTTCCGGCATACCCCGCGATTCCTCAACTGGCTGTTCGACCGAAATTGGCTGCTCAATCTCGCGACGAAGTATGGTGCCGGGAAGCCCTATTCGGAGATGGGCGGCATCACGGTCGATCTGCTCCTCGGTGAAGAAGGACACGCCGTCAAGGAACTGCGGCGACTGCTCGATTTCATCCGCAGCGACCTCCAACCCGATGTCGTGACGCTGCCGAATCTGATGTTCATGGGAGCCGCCCGACTCTTCCACGACGAGCTGAAAATCCCCGTCATCTGCGAGCTGACGGGTGAGGATATTTTCCTCGATGCGCTCGATGAACCGCAGCGCACGCAGGCCCGCGAGATCATCCGCAGCCGGGTCGGCTCGATTTCCCGTTTCGTGGCCACCTGCGACTACTACGCCGATCGGATGGCCGACTATCTGACCGTGCCGCGCGGGCGGATCGACGTCGTCTATCCCGGCCTGGCCAAAGAGTTTCTCGACGCGATCCCTGCGTCCGTGCCGGTTCAAAACGGTCGACCTCCGACAGTCGGATACCTGGCACGCATCTGCCCGGAAAAGGGGATCGAACGACTGGTCGATGCGATGATCCTGTTGCGTGCCTTGCCCGAAATGTCCAACGTGCAGCTCCGCGTCGCGGGCTATCTCGGCAAACGGGATGAGGCTTTCTTCGAGCAGTTGAAACTGAAGGTCGACCGGTCACCTGTCAAAGGCGCGATGACCTATATCGGCGAGGTGGATCAGGCGGGGAAGATCGATCTGCTTTCGTCGATCGACGTGTTCAGCGCGCCGAGCGTCTATCCGGAATCGAAGGGAATCTACGTGCTCGAGGCGCTTGCGATGGGCGTGCCGGTGGTGCAACCGGCCCACGGTTCTTTTCCCGAATTGGTGCAGCGCACGCAGGGCGGCGTGCTCACTCCGCCCGGCGATGCCGCAGCCCTCGCCACAGCGCTTGCGGAAATGTTGCGGGACCACACGGGTCGGACGGCGTATGGCGCACAGGGTCGAAAGATCATCCATGAACAATTCACAGATGCGCACATGGCCGAACAGATGCTGGAAATTTACCGGGATGCAAAGGTATGACCGATGGCACGGATCGAAATCGTTCGCTGAAAGTCGTCGGCCTCGGCAAGGAATACCCGACGCCTGCCGCGCCGCTGGTGGTGCTCAAAGATGTATCGCTCGAAATGTCGCCTGGCGACACGTTGGCGATCGTCGGCCCGAGCGGTTCCGGCAAAAGCACGCTGCTCAATATCCTTGGCACCCTCGATCATCCCTCGGCGGGGACGGTGCGCTTCGGCGAGATCGATCCGTTCTCGCTCCAGGAGTCCGGCTTGGCCCGGTTCCGTAGCGAGCATGTGGGGTTTATTTTTCAGGACCACCATCTGCTGCCGCAATGCACCGCGCTGGAAAATGTGCTGCTGCCGCGCATCGCCCTTGAAGGCAAAGCCGGCGACGCGGTGGGGCGGGCAAAGGAATTGCTGCGCCTCGTCGGTATCGACCAGCGCGAGACCCATTTCCCCAGTGAACTTTCCGGCGGCGAGCGCCAGCGGGTGGCTGTGGCCCGCGCCATGATGAACGCGCCGGGTTTGCTGCTCTGCGATGAACCGACCGGCAACCTCGATGCCGTCAACGCGAAGGCGATCGGTGAACTGCTGGCCTCCGTCGCCGGGACGATCCGCGCGATCCTCATCGTCGTCACCCACAGCCCGATCCTCGCCGCCACGTTTTCAAAGCAAATGGAAATGCGCGAGGGGCTTCTGGTGTAGCATGGGCTACAACACACTCACGGCTGCAGATTTCGAGGGTTCAACCCCAGCAACTCCGGCACGATGAACAGCCCGTCCTTCCTAATCACCTGTCCGTCGAACCAGATTTCCCCACCGCCCGCCTCCGGGGTCTGCCGCATCACCATGTCCCAGTGGATGTCGCTTTTGTTGCCGTTGCTGGCTTCGTCGTAGCACGAACCGGGCGTGAAGTGAATGCTTCCCGCGATCTTTTCATCGAACAGAATATCCTTCATCGGCTTGATGCAGTGCGGATTGAACCCGATCGCGAACTCCCCGATGTAGCGGGCGCCCGCATCGGCGTTCAATACCTCGTTCAACTGTTCCGTCGCGGTGCTGGTGGCCTCGACGATTTTGCCTTTTTCAAATACCAGCCGGATGTCGTTGTGTGTGGTGCCGCGATAGATCGTTGGGCAGTTGAAGTGGATGATGCCGTTGACGCTGTCGCGCACCGGCGCGGTAAACACTTCGCCGTCCGGGATGTTCACCTTTCCGTCGCAGCAGATCGCCGGGATGCCTTTGATCGAAAACGTCAGATCGGTATCGCGCGGCCCTTTCAATCGCACTTTGTCCGTCTTCTCCATCATCGTTTTCAGCGGCTGCATCGCGCGGCTCATCTTCGCGTAATCGAGCGTGCAGACGTTGAAGAAAAAATCCTCGAACGCCTCCGTGCTCATCTCCGCCATCTGCGCCATCGATGCCGTCGGCCAGCGCAGCACGCACCAGCGCGTCTTTTTGATCCGCACCTCCTGATGCACCCGCTTCCACACCGTCTGCTCATACAGCTTCTGCTTTGCCGAAGGCACATCCGACAACTCCGACACGTTCGGATTCCCCCGCGCCCCGATGTAGCACTGCACCTTCTCCATCTGCGCTCTTTCGAGATCGGCGATCGTCTCCCACTGCTCCCGCGAGCCGTGCAGCAGCAGCTCGCGCTGAACCTCATTGCTTTTGAGCATCACGATCGGCCGACCCCCTGCGGCGGCGATCTCGCGCACCAGCGCCTTGGAAAACGCATGCGGCACATCGATCGCTTCGATTAATACGAGCTCCCCCGGATTCACACCGCAGGAGTAATTGATGAGCATGTGGGCCAGTTTGTCGATGCGGGGGTCGGTCATGAGAATCCTGGGTGGCAGGGTGATGTTCGCGGCGTCGGCACTTCTGCTAAAATAGAATATCGCGCCGCGTTCGTCCACGAGAGACGGCGGGGGGCGCGCGGAACAGGGACACAATAGCTTCCGCGTCTTAGAGCAGTTTTCAGGTGGGTGCCGCTTCGTGGTGCGGGCTTCCAGCCTGCTTTCCGAATGCAGGCTG
>JANXVV010000498.1 GCA_025351525.1 Humisphaera sp.
TCTACCGCATCCGGCTTTCCAGTCGAAGGGTCACCGCCTGGTGTACCTCGGGGTGCATCGGGGCGGGTTGACACGCTTTCACATGGGCTTCGTACATGCTGTAAAACCCGTGTTCGGTGAAGAATCGTCTCCTTCAAACCCCGTCTCCAGGGCGGTCAACATGCGATCCGTCCAGACCGTCGGTTCGACCCACAGCCAGCGCACGCGGCGTGCCGCTCTGTCCGCGATCTCTCCGGCTTGCCGAGCTGTTTCCAACACCGGCGCCGGTGTCCGTTCCTGTCGACTGTCCATCTCGCATCGTTCTTCCTGCGTCCCTTGGCTCCACGGAAGTTACTCCGCTTCAACGCTGTTATGGACGCTCTGACTCCTGCCGCCGCCGGCTCTTCGTGTCCACGATTCGGACAATGAACACCGGTCATGCCGGCGGCAGGTCTCTCTGATTCATCTCTCGAAACCTCTTGCCATTCCGTCTCCAACCATCTGTTGGCCCCTGCCGTCGCTTTGACACGTCACCCATCAGCGCGGCAGACTTCCCGTGCTTCCAGCGTTGCTTCACACGGGTCTGGAGTTCGCCATTCCCCAGTAGGCTCCCCGGCCCAACCGACCGAATCGAGTTCACATCACATTACGGACTGGCCTTTCACTTCCAGTTGCTCTCCACCCGGCCTCGCGGCCACGCGGTTACTTTCAGCTACGGGCCGGAGAACGTATGCCCGGAAAGGACTTGCACCTTTCTGTTTCAAGAGACTCTCAGACGCACTAGGATGGGCGTATCCCGTCCACCGACTTGGTTTGCGAGGAGGCGAGACGGCGGGCGGAATACGCCTACCCTACTTGCTACTTTCTGAACGTCGGTTTGTTCGATACGGCGCTGACAGGAGAGGATTTCAAGGCGACATTGAAGGGTCTGGCGGAGGGGTAAGCGATTAAGGCAATTTATCGATGATTGAGGTGCCACAGCACCCTGCACGCTCCGTCCATGCCACCGGTTGAAAAGTGTTCAGAAACGTTCAGAAATGGGCAGTGCGGAAATTAAAAAAGGAGTCCCCCGGGGAGACTCCTTTAAAGTTACAAGGGGCAAATGACCGGTGAAAATCAATACCGGTAATGATCGCTCTTGTACGGCCCATCCAACGGCACGCCGATATACTTCGCCTGCTCCGCCGTCAGCTTCGTCAGCTTTACGCCAAGTTTGTCGAGGTGGAGTCGGGCGACCTTTTCATCCAAATGCTTTGGCAGCACATAGACTTTCTTCTCGTACTTGCCGAGGTTCGTCGCAAGCTCGATCTGGGCGATCGTCTGGTTCGTGAACGAGGCGGACATGACGAACGAAGGATGGCCGGTGGCGCAGCCCAGGTTCAGCAGACGTCCCTCGGCGAGAATCAGCACGCTGTGTCCGTCGGGGAACGTGAACATGTCGTACTGCGGTTTGATGTTGGTCTTGACGAGGCCCTTGACCTTCTTCAGGCCGGCCATGTCAATCTCGTTGTCGAAGTGACCGATGTTGCCGACGATCGCCTTGTCCTTCATCTTGGCCATATGGTCGGCGGTGATGATGCTGTAGTTGCCGGTGGTGGTGACGTAGAGATCGGCGTAGCTCAACGTGTCTTCCAGCGGGAGCACTTGGTAGCCTTCCATCGCGGCCTGCAGGGCGCAGATCGGATCGATCTCGGTGACGATCACGCGGGCACCCTGGCCCTTGAGCGACTGGCAGCAGCCTTTGCCGACATCACCGTAACCGCAGACAACGGCGACCTTGCCGCTGATCATCACGTCGGTGGCTCGGAACAGCCCGTCGATGAGCGAATGACGGCAGCCATACAGGTTGTCGAACTTGCTCTTGGTGACACTGTCATTGACGTTGATCGCGGGGAAAAGCAGCGTGCCGGCCTTCTGCATTTCGTAGAGGCGAAGCACGCCGGTGGTAGTCTCTTCGCTGACACCCTTGATGTGCTTGGCCATCTCGGTGAAGCGGAAGGGAGACTCCTTAATGAGCTTGGCGAGGAGAGTAAGAATGACTTTGAACTCTTCGTTCTCGGTGGTTTCCGGACCCGGGACTTTGCCGGTCTTCTCGAATTCGACACCCTTGTGAACGAGTAGGGTCACATCGCCGCCGTCGTCGACGATCTGATCCGGGCCGGTGCCCTGACCGAAGTCGATGGCTCGTTCGGTACACCACCAGTATTCATCCAACGATTCGCCCTTCCAGGCAAAAACGGGGATACCTTTGGGGTTCTGAACGGTGCCGCCGTTCTCCGGCCGGCCTACCACCACCGCGGCGGCGGCATGGTCCTGGGTGCTGAAGATGTTGCAGGAACACCAGCGCACTTCCGCGCCGAGGATCGTCAACGTCTCAATCAGCACGGCGGTCTGAATCGTCATGTGCAGCGAGCCGACGATCTTCAGGCCCTTCAGCGGCTTGGTCTTTCCGAATTCGATGCGGCAAGCCATCAGACCGGGCATTTCCTGCTCGGCGAGAACCAGTTCCTTGCGGCCCCATTCGGCCAGGGACAGGTCGGCTACTTTGTATTCCAACGTCGCGGTGGGATGCGAGTGGGACTTGGAGGGGGGAGTCAACGTCTGAGTCATGAGCAATCCTTTGAGTAGGGTCCGCACGGCGGACCGGGTTATTGGTTTTAAATAGAAATGGCCCGTGATGCAGAGCCTACAAGACTACATCACTTCACTTTGGCTATGTTGCATCCGAATGGCAACCGGGTCATTAAATTCGCGGTTCAAAAACGATGTATTCTGCTCGGCATGGGTTAGCAGGATTAGTGCCGATATCTCCTCGGCGTCGTCACCGGGCAGGTGGTCGCAAAGAAACCGCCACACCTTCTCATGGCGGTCATCGGGTGCCATGGAGCGGAATACGTCGCTTACGACGCGCACCCAAATGACCCCCGAATTCACCCGAAAAAGGCTGGCTATCGAGTCGGGATTTTCCTGCTCATATTCATCGAGCGCACTTTTGACTTCCAGTAGCAGTTCGTCTTGCGAACCGCGAATGACCGTTGCCATGTCAAATACTCCTGTCTGCCCACTCGACCACTTTCTGAACGGCGGCGAGAAACTCCCTCGCGTGTCGCATCTCACCGGGTCCCGGAACATATCGCGATTCGGGTTTCCAGTTCTCCATGACGAAATCCAAAGATGCGACTTCCGCTACCGGAAGCCGCAGGCCCCGCCGGAGTACTTCGTCCCGTAAATCTCCGAGATCATGACCGAACGTCCGCTTCATCCAGTGGACGATCTTTTCCCAATCGTCCGGCCGTTCCGTGTCGGGAACAAGGACGATCAGTAAAGCCTTCAACACGCATTCCACCGCATAGCCGGCCAAATACTCGGCGGCGGCAGGCAACTGAGCCTCTTGAAGAATAACGCTGGCCTCGGTCAATCGCTGCTTGGCAACTCGATAGTACCTTCGAGCATGCTTGTTCTTGGGAGTTCCCATGCGTCAATTCATTTCATTCTTAAACAACACTTTCTCTTTACTCGCACTCACACGCGGCCCTCCGGGCCACCTCTCAACGGGGTGCTGCCGGTGGCGATGAAAAGCGCGGGGCCTTTTACGTTGGGCTCTGTTGGCAAAGGTCGGCACACTACTTTCGACAGGCCGGCGTCCACCATCATCTGTTCCATCGCGGCCGACTCGAACCCGGCGTGTTGCTGTTCCATTTGCCGGCGGAAATCCTCGCGATCGTGGGGGAGCAGGTCGATCAACACTACTTTACCGCCGGGCTTGAGGATGCGGGCGATCTCGCGGATGGCGGCCTCGGGGGAGGCGACGTAGGTCAGCACCAGCACCATCATCGCCGCATCGCATTCACCGTCGTCGATCGGGAGTGCTTCGAGGTCGCCGTTGCGGAGGTCGACGTTGTCGACGCCGTCGAGCCGTTTCTGGGCGGCCTTGAGCATCGCGGGTGAATTGTCGACGGCGATCACCTGCTTGACATATCCCGCCAGTTCCGCCGTCAGGGGACCGGTACCGCAACCGAGATCGGCGACGATGTAATCCGCCGGCAGCAATGAGAGCATGGCGGCGGTGGTGAAGCGCGAACCATACAACTCACTACGAATTTTGTCCCACAAACCGGCGGCCCCGGCGAAGAAGGCTTGGCTGTCTTTCTGCTTATCACGCAGGTGTCGAATAAGCCGCGATTCATCCTGCTGCGTCGTGATCCAGTCGGCGGTTTGCTCGCGGGCCAGAATCCACAGTTTGCGGGCGGTGATATCCAGCTCGTCTAAAATCGTGCGATAGAGGTTGGTGGTCGCCTGCCGGCGGCTACGGGTCCAGGATTGATCGCTCAGCACCTTCAAATGTCGGCTGACGGTAGACTGCGGCAACTGTAATACATCGCACAACTCAACCACGCCCAATTCGTGCCGCTCCAAAAGTCGCAGCAGTCGAAGGCGTGTCGGGTCAGCCAATGATTCCATCCACCCTAAAAGAGTGTCAGGCTGAGAAATTGTCGGCGACGCAGTCTTAAGCATTCATCCTTCCATCCGGATGTATTGTTGATTCGGTTTCCTACGATGTCAAGTCAGAGATTTCGGAACAGTCCATCGCGTCCAATGAACTGTGCGAAGTGCGGCGCATATCATCACTGAGGAATACAACCTATGAGTCATCACCAGCACGTAAAATATCTTCTGATCGGCGGCGGTTTAACGAGCAGTTCGGCGGCTCATGCAATCCGCAGTCACGATCGCGAAGGTGCGATTCAACTTATCGGGCAGGAACCCACGCGCCCTTACCATCGCGCGCCCTTGAGCCGGGCTTTTTTGCGCGGCAGTGTTTCCCGCGAGAAGCTCTTTACCGATTATGTCGATTGGTTTCGCGAAAATCGTATCGATCTGCACACCGGCGTGCGGGCGGTGCAACTGGACGCGCGGCGAAAGTGCGTCTCGCTCGACAACGGCGACGAAATCTCGTTCGAGAAGCTGCTGATCGCAACCGGCGCGTCGCCGAAACATCTGTCCCTCCCAGGATCGAGTCTGGCGAACGTACATTACCTGCGCAATCTCGGGGATGGGGATCGGTTGCATCACGCGATTGAACAAGCGAGAAAAGAGGGAAGACCATTTCAATCCTCTTCCGGTTCCATTGCCAGCCGGGGTGCGGTAACGGTGATCGGGGGCGGACTCCTCGGGGTCGAATTGGCGGCGACTTTGACCGGGCTGGGACTGGCCGTCCATCTGGTCGTGGCCGGCCCATATTTATGGAAGAAATTTGCCGGTGAGTCGGTCGGAAAATTTCTGACTAGGTATCTGGAACAGCACCACATCAAGGTGATTCTGAATACCGAAGCCAAGAGCTTGGAAGGCGATGGCCGGGTGCAGCGTGTCGTGTTGTCCGATGGTCGGATCATCCCCTGCGATTTCGTCGTTGCCGCGATTGGAGTGTTGCCGAACAAGGATTTGCTGCGCGGCACACCCATTTCGGGCGAGCGAGCGATTTTGGTGGATGAGCATTGCCGCACCAGTGTCCCCGATATCTACGCCGCCGGTGATTGTGCGGCGATGTTCGATCGATTGTCCGGCAAGCACCGGCAGTTGGATCAGTGGGATTCCGCCATCGCCACCGGCACCCTCGCGGGCCATCACATGGCCGGTGCGAAAATGATCTTCAAAGGAATAAGCCATTTCACGAGCGAAGTTTTCGACCTGAGGTTGAGCGTTTGGGGCGAAGCCAGGCACGTCGATCACCACATTCTTCGAGGTCTCCCCACAAGCGAAACACCGGACCTCATTGAATTCGGTGTTGCCGCTGATGGCCGCATCGCACAGGTGTTGGCCCTGAATCACGGTACGCAAGACGAGACGCTTCAGGAATTGGTACGGCAGCGTTTCAACGTCATCGGCAATGAAGATCAGCTCAGGGATCCGCAAATGAAATTTGATGCTCTTCTCCAGTCCCCTCCCTCCGGTACTCCGGGGGGAGGGGACTAGAAAGCCAAATGCGATGGGACGGGGAGGGGACTCGTCACGCTTATACTTGTCCATGGGCCTGTACGCTGTAAAGTGACCGCCCTATGGATTTTTTCAATTACAAGAATGGCGAGCTGTACTGCGAAGATGTTCCTGCCGCCCGGATCGCGCGGGAAGTGGGGACACCCGCCTACGTCTATTCCAAGGCCACGCTTTTGCGTCATTACCGGCAGGTGGCCGATGCCTTTAAACCGATCGACGCGACCATCTGCTACTCCGTCAAAAGTTGCGGCAACATCAACCTTCTGAAGGTGCTCGCGGACGAAGGATGCAGTTTCGACGTCACCAGCGGCGGGGAATTATTCCGATCGATCCAGGCCGGGGGCGATCCTAAAAAGATGATCTATGCCGGGGTGGGCAAAACCGATGCGGAGATCATCGACGCGCTGAATGTCGGCATCGCGGCGTTTAACATCGAGTCGGAGGCGGAGATCGAGAATATCGACCGCGTGGCCGCGAGCATCGGTAAGACGGCGATCGGAGCGCTGCGGATTAATCCGGATGTGGATGCCAAGACCCATGCCAAAACCACCACCGGCAGGAAGGGAAATAAGTTCGGGGTGGATATCGACCGGGCCGAGGCGGTGTTTGAAAAGTATCGACACTTGAAGCATCTGCGGATTGCGGGGCTGCATCTGCATATCGGGTCACCGGTTTATGAGATTCAGCCATATGTGGATGCGGTGATGAAGGCGCAGGCCCTGATCGATCGTCTCACGGCCCTGGGCCACAAAATCGAATGGCTGGATCTGGGGGGTGGGTTCGCGGTAAATTATCGGAATCCGACGCAGGCGTTGCCGGTGACGGAACATGCAAAGGCGCTATTGCCTTTGTTGAAGGATAAGCCGTATAAAATCGCGCTGGAACCGGGGCGGTATATCGTGGGGAATGCGGGGATTCTGCTCACCCAAGTGTTATATCGGAAGAGCAGTGGATCGCGGCAATTCGTGATTGTGGACGCGGGGATGAACGATCTGATTCGGCCCACGTTGTACGATGCCTATCATTTTGTCTGGCCCGCTCAACCTCGCCCAGACGATGTGCTGGAGACGCGGGATGAGGATCGCAAACCGGCGGATGGGGAAGTGGTGGATGTGGTGGGTCCGATTTGCGAAAGCGGGGATTATCTGGCGAAGGATCGACTGTTGCCGCGAACTGCGCGGGGGGATTTGCTGGCGGTTTTCACTGCCGGAGCTTATGGGTTTGCGATGAGCAGCAATTACAACAATCGACCGCGTGCGCCGGAGGTGCTGGTGAATGGTAGCTCGTACCGAATCATTCGACGGCGGGAGACATATGAGGATCTCGTGGCGCTGGAACGGTAATTAGATTTTTCACGCCGGGATCGGAGCCTTAGGCGACGACCCCGCGTGTTGTTTCGCTTGTCAGGTTTTGATCAACTGCAGGGGCTTAAAGGCCTGCCCCAGGATCGGCGCGCTCGGTGTCTCCATCCAATTCTCCAGTACCGATGCATACACATTCCGGAAATCGATCGTGTGCTTCAAATCGCCCTGATCCAGATCCGTCAGCGAAGGATGCTTACCGACGATCCCGGCCGCCAACGACTTCCCGAAGAACATCATCGGCGCGGCTGCTCCGTGATCGGTTCCCGCACTGGCATTCTGCTCGACCCGTCGACCGAATTCGCTGAACGTCATCATCAGTACCCGGTCGTCATTTTTCTGAGCAGACAAATCCGACCAGAACGCGCTGACGCCGTCCGACAATTGCTGCATCAGCCGATCGTGGACGTTGCGCTCCTGGGCATGGGTGTCGAACGACCCGAGGCTGACGTAATAGACGCGCGTCGGAAGCCCGCCGTTAATCATGGCGGCAATGGTGCGGAGACCGGAGCCAAATTCACCGAATGGATAGGATGCCGCCGGGGCATGGGCACGGCTCATCTTCAGAATTTCATCGCTGCTGAGCTGCGCATCCATCGCCGTGCGCCGCAGAAAATCAAGCTGCGAAACCGGCGTGATCGCTTCGGCGGCAACCAGCTTTTTAGCCTTGTTCAATTCCAGATACCGCTCCACATCGCGCCCCGCATATCGATACGTCTCGGGCTTTTCAATCGAGAGAGGTTGAATTCTTTCCCCCTCCATCGCCAACGGCAGGCGATCGCCGACCGACAATCCCACGTGCGGATCATTCCCCCGGCAGGTGTTGTCGAAGTAACGGCCCAGCCATCCGTTCGTCACCACTTCCTTCTCCGGCTGCGCGCTCTGCCAGATGTCCATTGACCGGAAATGCGACCGATTCGGGTTCGGATAACCGACGCCCTGAACGATGGACATCAAGCCCTTGTCGTAAAGCTTTTTCAGCCCGCCCAGGTTCGGGTGAAGGCCGAGATGTTCATCGATTTTAAGAACGGTTTTCGCCTCGTGGTGAAGCACTGGCCGCGCGCGGTGATAGATATCGTCGGCGTAAGGGATGACGGTGTTCAGCCCGTCATTGCCGCCGGAAAGCTGCACGACGACGAGGATCTTACCGTCCTTGCCGCTGGGCGATTGGGTGAGTTTGACGTCCAGCGGATCGGCCATTGCCATCATCGTCCGGTCGAGGAAGGCGGGGATGGTCGGCGTCACGGCGAGAAGCGTCATCCCCTTCTGGAGAAACGCACGGCGGGTTTGAATTTTTTTGTTCATGATTGATCCTTTGTCAGTGGTCCGTTGTCAGTTGTCAGTTGTAGTGCATTTCAACAACTGACAACTGACCACGGACGAGTTAACACAACTGATACTCCGGCGTTGACACGATCAGATGAATCATCCGCCGAATCGAATCGCGGTTGGGCTTTTCACCGACGGCGTCGATCAGCGTCTGCCGTTGCGGAGCGGCGATCGGCCGCTGCACCAGCTTCGCGATCCACTGATCCACCGCTTCGTCCGCCGACGCGGTTTCGAGGGGTTCCACATCATCCGCCAATCGCATGACGGCGTTGTAGCGGACGAAGAGAGTGCTGGTGTTGATCCAGGCCCGCCCACCCGGCCAGCCCTTGACATTCGGCGGGTAAAACGGCGCCTGGCCCATCTGCATCAGCGGCCCGTTGGGCTGGAACATGATCCGGCCGGGCGGCAGTTTCACGCCCATCGATCTGGCCGACCCGATCATCAACTGCACCGGGCTTTTGATCTGCGAGCCAATCATCTCCGAACTGTAAAATACTCGGCTGGTGAACAGTGTGCGGAGCATAGGCCGTAATTCGTAGCCGTTCGACAACAGCACTTCACCGAGCGAGGCGATCACCGCTTCATTCGGCGTTTCGCTCACGAAGAAATCCCAGATTCGACCGGCGATGTATTTCGGGCAGGCGGGTTGCTGAAGAATGATGTCGATGATTTCGTCACCGTCGAAGTTGCCGGTTTTGCCGAGGAATGTTTTGGAATCGGCATCGTGGTCGAATCGGCGGAACATGAATTCGGTGCCGTTGTGCCCCCAGCCCGTGAAGGCGCGGGCCGCGTTTTTGATATCGGCCTCGGTGTAGTTGCCGATGCCGAGAGTGAACAGTTCCATCAGTTCGCGGGCGAAGTTTTCGTTGGGATGCGAACGGCGGTTTTGCTGGTTATTCAGGTAGTCGAGCATCGCCGGGTCGCGGGCGATGGCCTTGGTGAAAGTCCTGAAATTCCCGGCGGCATTTTTACGGATCGTCTCATTCTGGGCCCACATCAGCTTCGCCAGTTTTTCGTCCTTGCCGCTGCTGGTAAAGTGACCGTGCCAGAAAAACGCGAGCTTTTCTTGCAGCGGGCGGGAGGCGGTAGCCATCCGGTTCATCCACCATTCACCGGTGCTGACCAGTGCCTGCCGATTGGCCATCTGCACTTTCTGCTGAAGGACCATGCGTTCCTGCGGAGTTTTGCCTGCGTACATCGCCGACATCTCGCGGAAGTTGCCCGGCGTGTCTTTGAGCGCGGCGAGGCTGGGTTGGTCCGCCGTGTCCTGCTCATCGGCGGTGGCGTTCGGGAAATCCAGCAGCCAATCGACGGCCGCCTGCGGGCCAAGCTTTTGAACCTTGTCGATCTCGCCCAACGTCCCGCCAAACCCGGCGCGGTTCAGCAGATGCGCCGCCTTGATCGCGTCGAATGGATCATGGCTGGTCGGTTGGTACAGTTCTAACAGAGAATGCAGGTTTACCATGGCGGAACCGCCTTTCGCAGCAAAGTGTATCAACCGAAACGCTCAAAACCGAACATTATTCTCAAGTATTGTACAAGCCGAGGCCGGAAGCCGTAGGCGTAACTGTCTACCGTCCCGCCGATGATTTTGACGAGGTGTCGGCCGCGAACAGTTCGGTCAGGAGCGTGGTGGGCTTGCCGG
>JANXVV010000536.1 GCA_025351525.1 Humisphaera sp.
GTCCTGTGGAAGGACTACTGGTCATCGAGAGGCCTCTCGAAAGTCGGATGATCGCCAAGAAAACGAGTTACACCCCTTTGTTCGGATTTCGGCAGTTCGGATTTGTTTTGGATTTTGAGTTTTGGTTTTCACCGCAGGTGTTAATCTCGCTACGAAACCGCCACCACCACGATCCCCGCGCAAATCAGCGCGACGCCAACCCACGCCTTCAACGGCATGTACTCTTTCAACACCAACCAGGCCCCGATCGCCATCAGCGCGGGGCAGTGGGATGATCCCGCGGTCACCGTAATCTTTCGCAATGTCGGCGTCCCGGTAGATGTTCCCCATCGCGTTTGGCGAAGTCCCCGAACCCTCCTCGTCCGTGCTGCTGGCCGCCGCCGGGGCTTCGGTGCTCCTGAGCCGCCACCGGAAGAGGACTGAGTGCTGAGTGCCGGGGTGTAACTCGTTTTCTTGGCGATCATCCGACTTTCGAGAGGCCTCTCGATGACCAGTAGTCCTTCCACAGGACGCTGTAGTGCAGGCATCGCAACGCGGCCATGTGCCCGGCGCGGCGGATGCGCCAGCGGGGATTGTTCAGTTTCAGCCGCTTGCCGATCATGTTCTTGCAGGTGCCCTCGACCAGCCCCGAGCCGATGGGCAGGCCCGCGGCCAGGCGGGTTTTGTACCACAGGCTGTCCTTGTTTGCCGACAGATACCCGATCAACCCGTCCAACGCCGCGCGCGACTTGTCATCGGTCGCGCCCGATCCGTGGGTCTGCAGGCCTTCGATGAACTTGGGCCCCTCCAGTTCGATCAGTTCCTCGACGCGCTTCGTCGCCCACTCCCTGGCCTGGGGCGTGCCGACGCCAAACATCTTCTGGGCGCACCCGCTGACGTGCTCGCTCACATGATAGATGTCCACCACCCAGTCGACCTGCCGGATCATCTTGAAGCGCTTGGCCGCCTCGTCCCAGATCCAGCGGGCCCCGTCCCCCAGCACGCTCAGCCGCGGCGTGTCCGAGAGCCCCAGATGCTCGAGCATCCGCGGCCACGACGCGCCGATCAGATGGCTGGCCGCGATCGCCGCCGTCGCCACTCGGCACGCCGGCTTCTCCAGCACGCGCTGATCCCATTCCGCGGGTGACGCCGGCGTGGTCGGCTCGCGTTTGGCGAACACGCTGACACGCATCTCCCGCCAGCCATCCACCGTGTTCACCTGCACGCCGTCGGTATAAAATTCCGCCTCCCCCGCGGCCTCCTTCATGGCCGCGGCCGACTCCGGCGCTTCCGACAGCCACTTCGCCGCCGCCTCGCCCTCCCTGTCGCACACGCGGCGGATCACGTCATTGCTCACGTCCAGATGGCACAGTTCCCTCACCTTGTCCGACGCCTCGTCGAACGAAAAGGCCGACCCGGCCAGCGTCACCATCCGCCGAGCCTGGATCGTCAGCTTGTGGCCGTCGGGAATCCCCGCCCACGCATCCCAGGGAATCTCCCTGCACTGGCAATCCCGCGAGGCATAGTACCGGCGGCCCACCGTGATCTCCCCGATGCAACTCACAAATGTCTTGGGAATCAGGCTGCGATAGCTCATCGTGTTGTTGCACCGACACGCTTTGCTGCAGACCCCTTTTTTTGCGCCTCGGAATGATCCGAGGCGCTCAGGGCGAGCATCTTGCGAAGAGTTTCAAATCCCTTGTCCGTCACCACCTCTTCCATCCTGGCCATGCCCTGGCCATGCGGCGCGTCGTTCGCGGCCTGCTTGACAGCTTGGTAAGCAAGCACCGCGTGCTCGGCGATGATCCGTTCATTCTCCGACAGTTCGTTCAGATTCATGGGTCCTCCATGGTTGACCTGCGGCCAGTTTAACAAATCCGCCAAAAACGCGCGCTACACCCTTCGGGACCGGAAGATTTGCGGAAGATGGAAAAGGTGTTAAGGTTTGCCGCATGCGGCTCGCCGATTTTATCCTGGCAAACCTCAAGCCGATCATTACCGAATGGGAAGCCTTTGCCCGGAGCATTTGGCCCGGCCCGCCGGCCGATAAGCTCACCCTGCGCGATCATTCCGAAGACATCCTCCGCGCCACCGCGCGGGATATGCAGTCCGCTCAGACCCCCTTGCAGCAGTCCGAAAAATCCAAAGGCGACGGAGATGCTGCGCCGCACAGCGCCCGCGTGGACGGC
>JANXVV010000553.1 GCA_025351525.1 Humisphaera sp.
CTGTGTCTTTCGGCCACCGAACGCGCACAGGTCTCGGAGTACCGCGACCTGTGGCACCCCGAGTCTCTGAAAATCGGGAAGTTATTTACGCTGCGTTCGTAAGGTACCGCCGTGAATGAACCGCTGCCTGAATCGGGGCCCGCGCCATTATCCCCGGCCCATTCGCGCGAGGAGACCGATCGCCTCATCGCCGCCGGCGAGTCGACCGCCGCACGAGAAGCGCTTGCTGCTCTCTGGCGTCAATCCTCCGGCCCGGCGACGGCGGGGTTCATCGTCAGCCGCTTCGAAAAACTGCGCGCTCAACTTCCATTCACCTCCTGCCGCGTGGCGATCCTCCGCTCCTTCACGATCGAACCGGTCATCCCGCTGCTTCGCGCAACGGCGTTTGTCGGGGGCATCGATCTGCACGTTCAGCTTGGCGATTTCGATGTTTACACGCAGGAAATTCTGGAGGGGGGAAGCGCGCTCTATTCGTTCGAGCCGCAGGTTGTCATTCTGGCCGCGCATACGGCGGATGCCGCGCCCGATCTGTGGGAGAATTTTGCCGATCTAAGTGCCGCGGAAGTCGACGCAGCCGTGCGGCGGGTGGGCGGGCACTTTCAGAATCTGCTGAATCTGTTTCGCACCAAAAGCAAGGCCCATCTCATCATCCATTCGCTGCAAACCCCGGCGATTCCCTCAAACGGAGTGTTGGATGCGGGGATGGAAATGGGACAGCGCCAGGCGATCGAATCGATCAATGAAGCCCTCGCGAAGACGGCCCGCGAGACAAACAATGTCTACGTGCTGGACTACAACGCCCTGGTCGCCCGGCACGGCCAGACGCAGTGGGACGACCGGCGAAAATGGCTTTCATCGCGTATGCCGATCGCCGCGCCGCAGTTGATTCACCTCGCCCGCCAATGGATGCGATTCATCCATCCGATCACCGGAAAAGTTGCCAAGGCGATCGCGGTCGATCTCGACAACACGCTCTGGGGCGGTGTGGTCGGTGAAGACGGGATGGACGGCATCAAGCTGAGTGCGGACCACAAGGGCGGCGCATGGCGGGATGTGCAGCGGGTGCTGCTCGACCTGTATCGGCGCGGCATCATTCTCGCGATTTGCAGCAAGAATAATCCGGCGGAGGCGATGGAGGCGATCGCGAAACATCCGGGCATGCTGTTGCGGCCGGAGCATTTTGCCGCCGTGCGGACCAACTGGAACGACAAGGCGACCAACCTGCGCGAGATCGCGGCGGAGCTGAACATCGGGCTGGATGCCATCGCCTTTCTCGACGACAACCCGGTGGAGCGCGATTGGGTTCGCCGACAGTTGCCGGAGGTGACGGTGATCGAACTGCCCGCCGAACCGATGGGTTTCGCCGCCGCCCTTCGCGATAGCCCGGTCTTTGAAAGGCTGTCGCTCTCGACCGAAGACCGCGAGCGCGGCCGTCACTATGCCGAGCAGAGGCAGCGCGCCGAACTGCAACAATCCACCGGCACGATCGAGGATTTTTATCGCTCGCTGCACATGAAGGTGGAGATACTTCCCGTCGATGCGCCATCGCTGGCCCGGGCGGCACAGCTCACGCAAAAGACCAATCAGTTCAACCTGACCACTCGCCGATATAGCGAAGAGCAGATGGCCGAACTAATGCGTTCGCCGCAGTGGAATTTGATGACGATTCGCGTGGTGGATCGCTTCGGGGACAACGGGATTGTGGGGCTGTCGATGATGAAGACCGAGGCCGGGGTGAGCGAGATCGACACGTTTTTGTTGAGTTGCCGCGTCATTGGCCGAACGGTGGAAACGGCTTTTCTGTCGGTGATCGCGGAGACATCGCGCCGCGCCGGCGCAACGCATTTGACCGGGCGCTTTTTGCCCAGCCCGAAAAACGCGCCCGCCGGTAAGTTTTACGCCTCGCACGGGTTTACCCTGAAAGCACTTGGCGATCCGCTGCCCGAGGCGGGTGAAACCTGGACTTTCGACCTGCGAAACCGGACGATCGCGTTTCCGGTGTGGATTGAGAATGTTAAACCGTGAGGACCGCCCCATGACCGACACGATCGAGACCCAGGTGCTTCAAACGGCTTCCGATATTTTCGGTGTGCCGATCCAATCGCTCAGCCTCGACTCTTCGCCGCAGACGGTGGAGGGGTGGGATTCGGTGCAGCATCTGAATTTGATTCTGGCTTTGGAGGAAAGCACCGGCACGCAGATCGATCCGGAAGACATCGAGCAGATGAAGACGCTGGGCGATGTGGTGGAGCTGATCCGGTTGAAAAAATCGGTTTGACGATGAAGCGGGTCAGGTGCGCGACATTTCTCGGCAGAATAATGATCGCTGCGCCCCTGCGAAATCGACCGGAGTACCGGTCAACGCCGCGGAAAGTGCCACGGAAAGTGCCACGCATCCACATGTGATTACGGCGAAGAAAGGACTTTCGCATAATGTGAAACATCGTTCATCAGCGCCACCCGCGCCGCCGACGGGGTTTTGAAGATCAGCACATTCAGGCACGCCAGATCCTGCGTCACTTTTTCGCGATAGAGCCGGGGATCGGTTCCGAGCAGGCTGCAAAGCAACAGCCGATTGGTCGCCTTGTGGGAGACGACCAGCACCGTCTGCCCGGGATGATCGATCGCGATTTGCCGCAGCGCCGGCAGCGCGCGGGCCAGCACCTGCAAGCCGCTTTCACCCCCCGGCGGTGGAGCCAGGAACGGGTCGGCGTCCCATGCGAGGTAGTCGGCTGCGTACTGCGCCTCAACCTCCGCATGGCGTTTGCCTTCCCACAGGCCGTGATCGATCTCCCGGAGGTCCGCCACCGGGTGAAGCTCGAGCGGGCGCGATCCCATCGCCAGCGTCGCCGTCTCGATCGCCCGCTTCATCGGGCTGCAGCAGACCGCGTCGATCGTCTCGCCCGCCAGCCTTTGGCCGAGCGCCATCGCCTGCGCACGGCCTTCGTCCGACAGATCGATGTCCGTCGAACCGGCGAATCGGTCCTCGTTGCTCCAGAGCGTTCCACCGTGACGGGCGAGTAAAATTCGGGTTGACATGACTGGACGTTATCGCAGACGACGCGCTTCGCAAGTGAGAAGGGTTGCATCATCGCCCACCCCGCGCCAAGATTGCTTCCATGCCAAAAGATTTAACCGGCCGTAAACTCGGCGTCATTCATGCGTCGCTTATCAGCACACGGGCGGTGCAGAAATATATCGACGAAATTCTGCCCGGCGTGGAGGTGGTTCACTGGGTCGACGACACGATCCAAAACACCAATTTCGCCTGCGAACCGGGAACGATTCCGAAGAAGAATCTGTACAAGTTCGTGCAGGCCGCGATGTCGCAGGAAGAGTATGGCGTCGATCTGATTCTGTTGGCGTGCTCCACCTTCAACCGCGCGGTTGAAGTGGCGCGCCCGATGATCAGCACCCCAATGCTTCAGATCGATCGGCCCATGATGGACCTGGCGGTTCAGACGGGAAAACGCATCGGGCTTTTAGCCACCGTTCCGACGACGGTTCCCGCATCGGAACGGCTGCTGAAATTAGCCGCCGACGAAGCCGGTAAGACGATCGAGATCAGAACCCGGCTGTGCGGCGAAGCGTTTCAGATGTTGAAAGCCGGCCATCCTGAAAAGCACAACGACATGCTGCTGGCGGAGATCGAGACGCTGTCGAAGGAAGTGGATGCGATCGTGTTGGCACAGGTTTCCATGACCGCCCTGGAGCCGCATTTGCGGCAGATGAATGTCCCGATTTACAACAGTGGCCGCACGGCGTTCAATCGGATTCGCGAAATACTCGAAGCGATTTAACCGCTAGTGAAGCGTGTCCCCACCCTACATAGCCCCCGGCACGCCGGGGGGAACCGTCCCCGGTCGAAACGTCTTAGGGGATTGAAAGGTCTTTGGGAATCGAAACGTCTACTGAGGATCGAAAGCGTTTCTTCGATGGACGGTTTCCCCCGGCGGGCCGGGGGCTATGTAGGGTGATTGTGATTTTCTTCGGGCTTGTTGCGTTTTTAATTTGGAATCGAATGAGATGGATGATCGCATTTTTGATCGGGATGCCATTGGCGGTTGGTGCCGCGCCGATCGAGCTCCGCGACTTTGCCCGGGATATACTCCCTATCCTTTCGGAGAACTGTTTCAGTTGTCACGGTGCCGGCAAACACAAAAGCGGGCTGCGTCTGGACGCACGGGAACTCGCCACCAAACCTCTCAAGTCAGGTGCCACTGCGATTCTGCCGGGGAAACCGGCGCAGAGTGAGCTGGTCAAACGTATCCGCTCGACCGATGACGAGGAGCGGATGCCGCCGCCGGACAGCGATCATCAACTGACGCCGCAGCAGGTCGAGACGCTGACCCGGTGGATTGCCGAGGGAGCCCCGTATCAGGCGCACTGGGCTTTCACCGCACCGGCACTGCCGGCCTTGCCGCTCGTCAAAGACCCGAAATGGGGACGCAACCCGATCGACGACTTCATTCTCGCCACGCTTGAAAAAAACGAGATGCATCCCTCGCCGGAAGCGGACAGAATTACGTTGCTTCGTCGGCTACATCTGGATTTGATGGGTCTGCCACCCGCCCCCGCCGAGGTGGATGCGTTTCTTGCCGATACTTCACCCTTGGCTTACGACAGGCAGGTGGATCGCTTGCTTGCCAATCCCCACTACGGCGAGCACTGGGCCCGGCACTGGCTCGACGCCGCCCGCTACGCCGACTCCAACGGGTATCAGCGCGACAAGCTTCGCGTGATCTGGCCGTATCGCGATTACGTCATCGGCGCGTTCAATCGCGATCTGCCGTATGACCAGTTCATCATCGAGCAGATCGCCGGCGATGAACTGCCGCACCCCACGCAGGATCAGATCGTGGCCACCGGGTTTCTGCGCAATTCAATGATGAATGATGAAGGCGGTGTCGATCCGGAGGAGTTTCGGACGGCGGCGATGTTCGATCGGGTTGACGCGGTCGGCACGGGAATTCTCGGCCTCACTTTACAGTGCGCCCAATGTCATTCGCATAAGAACGATCCGCTCACGCAGGAGGAGTATTACAAATTATTCGCCTTTTTAAATGACGCCCATGAAACCCAACCGGTGGTGTATGCCGCCGATGAATTGACGAAGGTGACGGAGCTGAAACGGCAAATGGGGCAGATCGAATCGGAGTTGCAGCGGTCCATGCCCGATTGGAAAACCCGCGAGGATGAGTGGGAACGTCTTGTCGGGCAACATCAAACGCACTGGATCGTTCTGCCCACGGAGTATGCGGGGGATTCCGCCGAGCATTGGTACGTGAAGCAGGAGGATGGTTCGTGGTTGGCGACGCCTTCCGCGCCACGATCCACTGCTTCATTCACCTGGCTTTGCAGGTTGCCGCACGTCACCGGGTTTCGGTTGGAATTGCTGACCGATCCCACCCTTCCCGCCGGTGGGCCGGGTTGTTCACCGGCGGGATTGTGCGCGCTGTCGGAGTTTACCGTCGAGGTTGCGCCCTTGGCCGACCCGGTTCAAAAAGCACGCGTGAAATTTTCGTCGGCCACCTCTGATTTCGATCCGCCCATCAAGTCGTTGGATATCGTTTTTTTAGGCGCCGGAGCTTCGCCGCGCGTCACGGGCCCCATTCACTTTGCGATCGATGGAGATGACCATTCCGCCTGGGGAATCGATGCGGGTCCGGGTCGCCGCAATCGGGATCGCAAGGCGGTTTTTCAATGTGAGGTGCCGATTGCCGCCGCCGCGCCGCCGTTCCCGCAGCCGGCGGGAAGCGTCATCACGTTCCACCTCGGACAGAATCACAGCGGCACGGCGGGGGATGATCGGACTAATTACAACCTCGGCCGATTCAGGATTTCGGCGACGACGGACTCGGGGAACATCGTGGTGGATCAGGTGCCGAAGGAAATTCGAGACATACTGGCGATTCGAATCGGCAAACGGACCAAAGCGCAAACGGCTCAACTGTTCAGCTATTGGCGCACCACCGTGCCGGAGTGGAAAGAGGCCAACGACCGCATTGAATCGCTCTGGAAACAATGGCCGGTCGCCGGCACCACATTGGCACTTTCCCCGCGTTTGCAGCCGCGCGAGACCCATGTGTTGATTCGTGGTGATCTGCATTCTCCGGCGCAGATCGTCACCGCCGGCACTCCCGCGTTTCTGCACCCGCTCCCGCCGGACGCAGAACCGAACCGCCTCACGCTCGCCCGCTGGCTGGTCGATCGTCGATCGCCCACCACCGCCCGCGCGCTCGTCAATCGTGTATGGGCGGCTTATTTCGGCACCGGGCTTGTGGAGACTTTGGAGGATTTCGGCATCGCCGGGGCCGTGCCTTCACACCCGGAACTGCTTGACTTTCTGGCCTGCGAGTTCATGGATCACGGCTGGAGCATCAAGCACCTGCAGCGCCTGATCGTCACCTCCGCCACCTATCGGCAGCGCAGCAACATCGACGCCGTGCCGTATGCGAAAGACCCGTACAACCGCCTGCTGGCGCGCGGAGCGCGATTTCGCGTCGATGGGGAGACCGTTCGCGATATCGCGTTGTCGGCCAGCGGTCTGCTGAATCTGAGAATCGGTGGCCGCAGCGTCATGCCGCCGGCCCCGGCGTTTTTGTTTCAACCCCCTGCGAGCTTTGCGACGTTCCCCTGGGTTGAAGAGACGGGGGATGAAAAATATCGGCGTGCGCTCTACACGTTCCACCGCCGATCCACGCCGTATCCCGCACTGCAAATTTTTGACGCCCCGAACGGTTTTGCCTCCTGCGTGCGGCGAACCCGATCCAATTCCCCGCTGCAGGCGCTGACTTCTCTCAACGAGCCGATCTTTGTCGAGTGTGCGAAATCACTGGCGAAACGCGCGATGGTGGAGGGGGGTAAAACCGATGGGGAACGGATCACGTATGCCTTTCGATTGGCGTTGGCGCGGGCACCATCCGTGGCGGAAATGATAGAGTTGGTGCTGCTCGTTCAGACGCAGCGCGACCGATTCACCAATGGCGAAATGAAACCGACAGATTTGATCGGGCTCGTGCCGGATCGTACGAACGCGGTCGAATGGGCCGCGTACACAGTGCTCTCGCGCGTGCTTCTCAACCTGGATGAGGCGATGACGAAGGAGTGATTCGTAGCATGGGTTACCAGCCCATGTGTTTAAGAGTGTCTAAATCAAGCGGAACCAAGACTGACTTCCGACGTTCATTGTGGCACGGGCTTCCAGCCCGTGTTAACGGGTGTGTGCCTAAAAGAGCTTGATCGATGCAGTTTTCAACTTCCAGCCCGCCAACACGGGCTGGAAGCCCGTGCCACGACAAAGTTTTCAAACTCAGAAGCACAAGGATGTTTTAGAAGCTCTAAAAAAATACATGGGCTGGTAGCCCATGCTACGAATCGGTTTCAGTAGAATTTGGAACGCCCATGTGGTCCCCATTGGTTCAATCTCACTCCCGCCGTCGATTTTTGAATCAGTGCGGCGTCGGTCTCGGCGCGATCGCGCTGGCGGAATTGCTCGGCAATTCCAAAGCGATTGCCGCCGCGCCCAATCCACTCGCCCCCCGGTTGCCGCCCTTCGCCGCCAAGGCCAAGCGGGTGATTTATCTGTACATGGGCGGCGCGCCGAGCCAGCTTGAGTTGTTCGATCCCAAGCCCGAACTGGCCCGATGGCAGGGCAAGCCGCTTCCCGCTTCGATGCTGGATGGGCGGCCGACCACCGCCAATGATCCGGACAGTCTTCTGCTCGGGCCGAAGTACCCATTCTCGCGGCACGGCCACTCCGGCGCGCAACTTTCCGAACTGCTCCCCCACCTTGGAAAAGTCGCGGATGATTTGACGATCATCCGTTCGATGCACACCGACGCCAGCAATCACGCGCCGGGCCAGATTCAGATGAACACCGGTGTGCCGCTCGCCGGCCGACCGAGTCTCGGCGCCTGGACCACCTACGGCCTCGGCAGCGAAAGCGCCGACCTGCCCGCCTTTGTCGTCTTCTCCACCGGCACCAAAAATGTCAGCGGCGGCGCGGCTACCTGGGGCAACGGGTTTCTTCCCTCCATCCATCAAGGCGTTCAGTTCCGCAATGTCGGCGATCCGGTCTTGTATCTTTCCAATCCGCCCGGTATCGACGCGCGCACGCAGCGCGATTCGCTGGACACACTGGCCCGGCTTAATGCGATGAAGCTGGCCGAGATGGGCGATCCGGAAATCGCCACGCGAATCAATTCATACGAGTTGGCGTATCGGATGCAGACGAGCGCGCCGGAGTTGATGGATCTTTCCACCGAGCCGCGACACGTTCTGGAAATGTACGGAGCGGAACCCGGCAAGACCTCGTTCGCAAGCAGTTGTCTGCTTGCCCGCCGACTGGCCGAGCGCGGTGTGCGGTTCATTCAGATTTTTCACGAGGCCTGGGATCACCACACCCATCTCACTGCGGGCCTGAAAACCGAATGCGAGAAGACCGATAAACCCTGCGCCGCCCTCATCGCGGATCTCAAACAGCGCGGGATGCTGGACGATACGCTGGTGATCTGGGGCGGTGAATTTGGCCGCACCCCGACGGCACAGGGCGGCACCGATGGCCGCGATCATCACCCCGATTGTTTCACCGTCTGGCTTGCGGGCGGCGGCGCAAAGCCCGGCATCACCCACGGGCAATCCGATGATTTCGGTTACAAAATCACCGACTCCCCCGTCCATGTGCACGATCTGCACGCCACGATTCTCCACCTGCTGGGATTCGATCACACGAAATTCAATCATCGCTTTCAGGGGCGAAACTATCGCCTGACCGATACCGCCGGGCGGGTGGTTCACGATCTCATCGCGTGACGGTTTTTCGCCGAACCAAAAGCATCGCCATCAACGGCAGCAGGGAGAGCGTCGCCGGTTCCGGAATCGTGTTGACATACTGCTGGGCGAACGCGGTGCCGAGATCCATGATGCCCTGATTGTTGAAGTGGAGCAGATCGCTTGCGTTGTCGCGGGCGAAGGCATCGGTATCCACGAGATAGGTATTCGGAATCAGATGCCCCAGCGAAAACGCGGGGTTTGAAGAGGCGGAGGCGATATCCTTCTGCGCCTGGCGGATGGCGGCGGTGTTCGGGCCGGAAAACGTGACGCCCGGTTGATTGAACACCGAATCCGCATTGTTGATCAACCCGAAGATGAACGGCAGATCCGCGCCGTAATCCGTCCGCACGGTGGCGATGAAATTCGTCAAATCCGCTTCGTACTGCGCGGTGGTGCGCCCCTGGAGCGCATCGGATTCACCCTGCATCCAGAAGAACGCCGCCACCTTGCCCGTAGCGCCGCCCTGTTGGAACGGCAGGTTGGTCAGCGAATCGGTCACGCGACTTTTCAGATAATTGTAGGTGTTCACGCCGGGGTGATAGTACGGGTCGGTGAAATACTGCGGGTTCCAATCGTGAACCAGATCGCTTCCATTGACGGCATATTTGACGATGCCCACGGGCTTGTTGCCGGTCAACGACGAGATCGTCTGACCCAGCGTCAACTCCGGTCCGAAACCCGATCCATAGTAAAGAGTGGTCTGCGTTTGCGTCGGCGCATGCAGAGGTGCCCAATTCACCGGCGAACCGCCTTCACCACTGTAAAGGACATTGGGTTGAGCGGCCTGCCATGGTGCCGACAGCACCGCGCTGTTGGTTGCGTACCCCGTCGCATTCGACTGCCCGGCCACGATAAATATGGGCATCACCCCGGCCCGAACCGGTACGACGCAAACACAAAGCAATGCCGTCAACGCCAAAAGTTTTTGGAGCTTCATAGAGACTCGTGGTCTAAAGATAATCGAACTGTGCCGGCACCCACCGGTGGAATGACTATGCGTTAGCACCTGAACTTTGCAAGGGAAATCTTCGAGAAATTGGCTGTTGGACGCGCCATCGAAGGTTTGGAGGGTAAGTGGGGTTAAATGATCCGTCTGCATCATTGATGCGCGTCGGGTTTCACACAATCACCTTGAACAAATGAAAACCACGCCGGGATCGGAGCCGTAGGCGACGACCCGGATTCCGCAGGGAGGCAATCCTTGCGGAATCCGGGTCGTCGCTAAAGCTCCGATCCCGGCGTGTTGGGCCACAGGCGTCCAAACTGCAAATCTCAAATGCCGCAGTGCGTGATCCGGTATTTCCGAAAAAGTCCCGTAGCGATCGGACCACTAGTCACGGCGCGGCGGGCGGGCTTCGCGGAGGGCCTGAACCTGCGCCGGTGTGAGAATCTGATGGAGCTTCCCCTCGGTTTCCAAAGTGAGCGCGGCGAAACTTCGCTGCTGCTCGGCGGTCAGGTTCAGCTTCTCCTCCGCCTCGCGCGAAATCAGATGGAACGCGCCGCCGCGCGGGCCATCGTTGGCCGGACCGTCCGCCGCGCCGGGGCGAGGTTGCGCAGTGTTGCCGCCCGCATCAATGACTCCCGTGCGGTCATAGACTACGTTCAATTCCGCGCTGGCCAGGATTCGGTCCTTCATCGCCGCCAGCAGCGTTTCGCGATCCACCTGCGCGGGCGCCGCCGTCAGCACCGGCTCGGCGGACAAGGCATACACGGTCAGGATGTATGTTTTCGCACCCGGCCCTTTGGAATGAGGCGGCGCATACCCGACCCGCCGATTGACGGAATTATTGCCCAATGTTCCAACGCCTTTGACATTTTTCGGAATACTTTGAACATCCGCCGGAATGTTGTAGAGAATCCAATACCACTTCATATCGCCGGGGCCGGGGATATGGTGCATGATGATGGCGTAACTTGTGGTGCCCGCCGGCGCGCCGCTCCAGTCGAGAGGCAGGGTGGCCCCGGAGCCATCACCGCTGAAATCCTGGGGAAGTTTGCCGCCGTCTTTCACCTCGGAGCTGTGGAGCGTGAAGGTGTTTTCTTTCGCGGGATTGACACCGCCGGGCGCGGCAGACTTGTCGGCCGGAGCGGAAACCGCCGGGGTTTTGCGATCTTCATTCCCGGGCGGCCCGGATTTCCCATCACGCCGCGTGTACGTCTGCTCTTGCTTCTGCCCCTGCGGAGTTTCGTACTCGAACGTGTAGCTCCCATTCGCATTCAGCGCGTAACGGACATACCCGTTGTGGCCGGCGATTTGGTAAGTGAGTTCATCGCGATCCTTACCAATCGACTTGAGACCGGTAATAGTCGCGCCGCGCAGGGGTTGCATTGCCGGTCGCACCGGATTGTCGCGCGGCTGCGGATCGACCTGCCCGCCGCGCTCGACGACTTCACCGTGAAACCCGGACATGACATACGGATACTTCGTCGCGGCGTGATAGTGATAGCCGAGGTTCGTCGTGTGGCCGTGGCATTCATCGAGCTTTCCCACCGGTGATCCATCCGGCTCGGTCAGCCCGTAAATCGGGTAACCATCTAGCGCGTAGGCAACCGGCTTCCCCTTGCCGACGACACTCTGCAAATGGAGCGGAGCGGCGTGATAATGATAATCATCCCCGCGACCGCAATGCCCGCCCCATTCGTCCAACTCACCGATCTCCTGCGAAATCTCACCGCGATTGTTCTGCGGGTTGAAGATCGGGATGCCGTTCACCGCCAGTGCAATCGCCCCGCGCAGAAAGTGGCCCCTGATCATCGCGGGCGTTTTCGCCGGCACCGGATTCAGCGGGATGCGCCACGCGTTTTCACCCGTATACGGCTGCGGCAACGGCACCTGCTGCTGCCACGCCGTGATCCCCTTCATCATCGGGTGATTGGGCAGGCTGTCGGATTCGACGTAAAGAAATTGATCGTCCCAGCGGGTTTTCACGCGATTAAACTGTTGAAACGGCTCAGCGATTTCCGGCTTCGGTGCCGAGACGGGCGATCCGCCGGCAAGCAAACCCGTGAACGCCATCATCGGCCCACCTTCTGCAGGCCGCTTAAAATCCGCGGAAACTTTGTCGATCATCCGCAGGCGCGAGGCGCGGTTCAACTCCACTCGCCCACCGGCTTCGTCCAGGTCGGCCACCTGCCCACCGGGCGATGAAGTCGACAGCGACTCTTCATGCCCCGGATGACCCATTGCGGCACTGCAAAAGAACAGAATACATGCCGTAACGAGCGAACCGGCCGCGCGGTGTTCAAGGTTTCCCATCATCGAATCTTCTCCACAATACGAACTATTTCGGTCGGTGAACTTTTGTAAACGCCGTCTTAAATCCAGCCTACTTTTAGCCTCATTCATCTGAAGAGGAGATGAAGGCCCAATGCATGGAGTACATTTCAAAACAAAAGCATCATACCTTGAACTCCGGTCCCCTCCCCCCATGTACCCATGGGGGGAGGGTTAGGGTGAGGGGTCTTTCTTCGGGTCGAGAGTACGCGAGATTTCTCGACGCATTGAGCGAAAAAGGCAAGACCCTTCACCCTAGCCCTCCTCCCGGATTTCCGGGGGGAGGGGACCGTAAGTCATAGAGCATGTTGAGAGGCACGGCCGGACATGCCGTAGCATGGGCTACCAGCCCATGATTTTCTTCTTCAAATACAAAAACATGGGCTGGTAGCTCATGCTACGACAGCCTCTGCTATGTTTTTTAAACGTGCTCTCAGGAATGTACCGCTATTTTAACACGCCATCATCGGTGAGTTTGACCATGCCCTTTCCCAACGCATCCCCCACCAGGAAATACGTCTCCGCATTTCCAAACTCGTGATGCCCGTGCCCGGGGTTCGGTGAATCTTCCAGATCGACAACCGCCTGGCCTTCCATGTTGGATTGTCCGGCGAGGATGAACACCTTCACCGGCTTGGGCGCGGCATGAACTGCCGCGAGTGGAGTCGATAGTAGTACCGCGAAACCGAGGAAGAGGGGATTGAGCTTCATAAAGTTACCGAATCTTTTTCACCACGACACAATTTTCCGCTCGATGTCCGGGGGGAGCCACGGACGACACCGAGAACCCCTCGCAGCTACGCCACAATCAAAACAGGGGTTGCAATCTTTCGGCAAGAAGACTTTAATCGATTGTAGTACAGAGACCTGCACCGAGGAAGAAAACCAAAGCCTTGGAGAAAGGTGGCATGGGCGTCTCGCCTATGCTTTCGGGTCGAAAAAATGCATGGGCGAGACACCACGTTGGGCGCGTTTGGCGGAGTGCCGGCATGATCCGCACGGGCCGACCCCGGCGAGCAAAGCATCGACAGAACCGCCATCGCCGCGAAGCACCTGGTGAATTCAAAGGGGACACTCACGATTTTTGTTTTGATGCTATTGATGAGTGTCCCCTTTGTATGCACGCCTTTGCTCGACGGTGAGGCAGTGGCCCGAGCTTTCAAGCAGGGACTTGCCGACCTCAGCCAAGGTACGTGACACCGCGCTCGCCAAAGACCATAATCGGGCGGAACGACCGGAGGCAGCAACTTAACCGCGCGAATCGAAGATATGATGCCCTCTCGAACAAATATCATGCACTTCATACCGAAGCTCATTCATCTTTCGCTTCTCTGCGTGCTCATTCTGCCCAGCCTCGGCTGCCGCACTCCCGCAAATCTTGCCTGGACGAGGCAACTGAACCTCGCCGGTGAAAAGGTAAATGAAACGGCGAAGCGAAACGAAGGGGCCGTCAGCACGACTGAACTGAAATTGATGCTCGACATGCAATGGGACGGGGAACCGACCTTGACCATCCCCGTTGCTGGAATGCCATCAATTCTCGCTGACGCAATCCAGATCGATTTTCATTACCACCACTACCCGGACTGGGTGTTGGGGGAGTTATGGAGTCAGTTCGCCGCGAATTCGGGGCACCGTGCAACGCCATTCGGATGGCGCGAGAACCCTGACTTCTCGGCGTGTACTTGTTGGCTTTACGTTGAGTTGTCGATGCCTACGGTGGGTAAGAGTCCTAATGATCCAAACTTCATGCACGACGATATCGTCCATGTTTTTCTCGTGCGGGGAACCCAAGTTATTGCGGCCGTGAGAATTGAACCTTGGCACGGGAAGGAACCAGATTTATTCGAGGTCCGCCAGCGCCGAAAGACGACCACCCGCCCGGTATCGTGAGCGGCAACCATAACGCTATCTGCCCCTTGAAGATGAAACGGCCAATACGCTTCCTGTTGTCACTTTCGCAGGAACGCTTTTGCATTCAGGGCAGCGATCCGGTGCGGCGCGAACATCGTAGCCGCAGGCGGGACGGTGGTCACGCATGAAGGGACGTTAGCGAACTCCATTCCTACGTCAGTCAACAGGGGGTTCTTCTTTCGGAGGGACGGGCAAATCGTCTATTCCCTTCGTGAACTGTGCCCACAGCGTAGCCTCGCCCAAGTCCGTGAATCCCTCCCGCCGATACCACACGGATCGTTTTAGAAAGCCCGAAGCATCAAGCTCCAGAAACAAAAAGTAGTATGCTGGCGTGTATCGGTGTATCAGTGGGAAGATCGCAGGCTCGCCCACGAAGGGACTAATCCATCGGATGGCGTTCACTCGGAAAGAGTAACCAAAGGCCCGATGTTGAGGGGTGTGCCACCGAGGCTCACCGAGACACTCGATAACCTTCTCTCGGGTTGTCACACCGATTCGGAAGGGCCGTCCGCTGTCTGCCGCCCCAACGAGATACCGGACATCCTCATGGCTGCGCGTCAAAGGGTGTTCCGTCAATGGAATGCCGATACAGCCCATGCCGGAAAGCAACGTAACCGCCAACACCCCGATGTGAAGATGCCTTTTCATCGACAGACCATTGTACCGGCGACTGCGAGTATTCTCCGCTAAACCAGCGACATAAGTGCCCCACGCTTTGGCAATCACGTTTGTCCAAGCCGTCTTACGAATTGTGGCCCGGCCCACAGCCCCGCCCTCGCCACGCACAGCAGCAGCGACATGACGGTCAGGACATTGAGCACGTAGCGGAGGATTGGAGTTGCCCCCCGCACCTGAATAATCGGCAACTGCTTAGGCATCACGTTCCTGTTCATGGCTTTGCGATTCCCATCCGCTTCACTTCATCCCGGATTTGATCCGCCCGCCCCGGCGTCTGATCCACCCATAAGTTTGTCCCGTTTGAGTTGCCGCCCTGTTCCCACACCTTGAAACCGAGTTTCTTCTCCCACGCCTTTAACTCGTAGGAGTCGGTCCAGCGTGTGACGGGAATCTTGATCGGCTGGGAGTCGGCCCAGTGTGCGACCGAAGTCATTGAATACACGGCAAGAAGTAAAGCAATGATCGACACGACAATCGAACGCTTCAACATGAGCCAAAGGATCAGAGCAGCTACGGGGGCGATGAAGTGCGTGTACCGGAGGATGTGCGGGTACGGCATCCCTAGGTAGTCGAGGGGCCGAAGCGAAAGCGGGATGATGTCCGCGCCCATGAATATGAGTGCCAGCGTGAGGCCGATAGGGATAATGAGGCCCGTTTTCTTCTTTTCCTTGCCAGTCGAGGGCGGTGTGGTTATTTCCATCGTATCCACGATCCTACTTCCTCATTTGCATCCGATCCAACTCGCTCCACCTGCCCGAAAAGCGGTGGCGGCAAAATACTCGAACGCATCCACCGCCATCATTCCGTTGAAGTCGAAACGACCCACACGCTTCATGTCTCTACTTTCGTTGGCACATTTCCGCACTCCGGGCAGCGACCGGGCGAGGCGCGAAGGTCGTAGCCGCAGGAGGGGCAGTGGCCCCACCGTGGCTCGCGCCGCCGCGCCAGCCACTGGCGGGTTAGGCCGGTGGCAGTCCCGAGCGGCAGGATGGCGGTTATTGCCACAAGTGTCCAGAGTGGTAAGAACGCCAGCCTCACGTCGAGCCGCCTGTGCTATTGCTCGCGAATCTTAGGCATGTCGGTGACATCAGGGTCACCGTCCACCCGATCCCGCCACGCTCCAAGAGATGTGAAGCCATCGCCGTTGATGTATTTATCCGGTTTCCCCCAACGGCTCAAAGAAATCTTCAGCCCATCCACGTCAACTTGCGCCCACAATGCTCCTTCAGTCAAGCTCTCAGTGTCGCGAACGGAGCGGTCCAGCAGGTGGTTGGGGATCGACGTGCAGGTAATCATGTCCAAGCCCGAATCATCCAGTGACCACGGCCATTGTTTCGACCCTCGGTACAGCAACACGTGTGCGGCGGTGACCCGCTGTGGGTCTTCCAGCGCCGCCAGCAGCGGGCGGGTCAAATCGCGCGGCCTGAACGCTTGTTCCGCATGAGCCGCAGGTGTATCCGGCAGCGGAACCGGAGGGTGGACTACATCCAAACGGTGTGGCAAATCCCCCTCCGTAAACCATGCCAACCACTTGATCTGATCGTTGTGCAGGGCGGCTACCGTTTCCTCCGAAGCCTTGCGAGCGATCGGGTCAGCAGCGGCGGGCGGTGGTCCGTAAAGCCCAATTTGCCCTCCCGCGAAAATTAAGCAGTATCGGTCGCCGCGAATAATGCGACTTGGGGCGATCCTTTGGTGGAGAGATAGCATCCCGAGGCATGAAGTTGCAACACACACCAACAGCGAAAGAACCAAGACGGGGATAAAGAGGCGACGGAGCATCATGCCACCAAGTTTGCGTTGTTGCGGATCGCCTTGCCGCATTCAGGGCAGCGGTCGGGCGTGGCTCGAAGGTCATAAGCACAATGCGGGCATGTGCCGGGGAAAACACTCGTCCGCCATGCGTGAACGGTTCGGGCCAGACGCCTAACCGGCAACAGCATGAGCAAGAGAATCAGCGGCCACATCGGCAACACCAGCCACCATGCTTCGTCAAAGCCTTCCCGCTTCAAGTCTCCCCAAAAGGGTTGACGCGGTAGATGCCCGCATCGAAAGTTTCCCCATCTCAATCTATCGGACCAACCATCTCGGACGGGGTTGTAGCTGTTCCGCTCGATTCCCCATCCTCCCGTCATCAAATTGGCACCCGGCAAGCTGCACATGTAGGTGGGTCACTGTTTATCGTCCCGCCGGATTTTTGCTTGCGCGGGGGGGGGCGCGCGGCGCGGCGATATTTGATAACATTGCAGGCGTTCATGGAAGAACGCCAGCCCAATCCGACCTGCGAGCAGCTTGTGGCGCTGGTGGCGGAGCTGCGCCGGCAAAACCTCCTGCTTCAAAAGCGGATCGAACAGTTGGAATCCCAACTTCGGTCCCGTCCGCGGGGTCCGCCGACGTTGCCGGCGTTTGTAAAGCCGGTGTCGCCGCCACGGAAAAAGCGTAGCCCCAGATGTCTTGGACGACTTCAGAAGTAGAAGAATCCGAGGCTGCGCAGTTCGCTGCCGCTCACCGCTGCGCCCCGGCTTGGGGAGGGGATGAGAGGGTTGGCGCACAAAAACGCGATGGAACGACAAGTTCCATCGCGTCTTACCGGTGAGGTATACAGTTTAAAAATCTCAGGCGATCGACATCCCGCGAAGCTTGGCAACAGTGCCAAGGGCTGCGAGGCTGAACAGAGCCGACCAAACCGCCGAAGGAAGCGGTGCGCCCGGGCCACCACCCGGGCCGGGCCCGGCCGTCGAGTTATTGGTGGAGGTGAGACTGAAGGTGTCAAACGTAATGGCATTGGCACCGGTGGGCGTAGTGGCGGAATCGAACACCAGGCGGATTCCCAGAGAGGTGTTCCCGGCCGAAAGTGCGGCAGCCAGAAGGGAGGTGATGTCCAGGCTCACCGTATTGCCGACCGCCAAACCAGCGGTGCTGAACGATCCGATCGTGCCGGTCGAGGCGGCCTGATAATCGGAAATATCTTCGGCGTTATTGCCGAGGTAGGTGTCGACCTTGATGTTTCCGACGTAGTTGGCCTGACCGAAGAGGCCACCGAGCCGGAACACGTTGAAGGTAACGAAGGCCGGGCCTGCCGCCACGCCGGCGAGATTGTATTCAGACAGACCGCGAACCTGCTCGCCGGTCGCGCTGCTGAATGTGCCGACTTCAGCTTTGCCGGCGGGGTTGCCGAATGCACCGCCGGTACTCGAGTGCAGATGCGTGCCGGTGGCCCAGTTTGCGGTGCCGGAACCAGAGGCGGAGGAGAACGTAAAACCATTGGTAAGCAGCGCGGCCTGTGAGACCGGCCCCAAGACGAGGGCCAGTGCCATCGCCATGCATGTGAAAAGTTTCGATTTCATTTCTTTATCCTTGAATAAGAGCAGTTTGCTGATTTGATCGTTGAGTTGTCGTCGGAAATTTCCGCCGATTCAACTTCACCCATGAACAGGCAACATAATGAGGCAGCACACCTCCTTTAAACAATATAAAGGGATAAACCAGAATCCCTGCGACCTTGTATTGACGTTAAAAACCCGCAAATGTGGACCTAGGAAGGGTGTTATCGGACTCACATTCGGGTTGCAAGAGAATTACTGTCGCAATTTTTTGATTCCCGAGGCGAAGCTTTCAAGTCTTTAAATCTCCAAGCCGGGGCGCAGCGGTGAGCGGCAGCGTGCTGCGCAGCCCCGGATGTCTTGGCGCGTTTCGAAGAAGAAGAATCCGGG
>JANXVV010000139.1 GCA_025351525.1 Humisphaera sp.
ATCGAACGCAGCGACATTTTGAAATTCAGGGTGAGGCGCGTGTGGTCTCACACGCCGGGTCGTCGCCTGCGGCTCCGATCCCGGCGTGTGAGACCACACGCGCCTCACCCTGAATTTCAAAATGTCGCAGCGTTCGATCCAATGCCTCCACCGTGTTCGTAAACGCGCTATCAGACAAGGAACGAATCATCCCCCATGCCACGCCCCCGCATCGACATCGACCCGGCCAAAGTGGAAGCCTTTACCAGGCTCGGTTCCCCAGCGTCGGAGATCGCGGATTTCCTCGGCGTCAGCGAGTCCACCATCCGCCGCAAGTTCCCCAAGCTGCTCGCCAAGTCCCGCGCCGTCCGCCGCATGAAGCTCCGGGAATTCCAGTGGAACCAGGCCAAGGACGGCAGCGTTCCGATGCTCATCTTCCTCGGCAAAGAAGAACTCGGGCAGGGGCAGGAAGCGAAGGAAGCGGAAGACAAAACGATCGTGCGGCGAGCCATCCAACGATGAAGAACTCAACCGCCGAATTATTTAGCCGCCTCGCTTGCGAGGCGCATCTCGCTCGGCCGCGTTGAGCAAATCGCCATTTTTGAAATCGGACCAGTTCATCTCGTATGCAGTCGAGACCTCGTGCTGCGCTAACCATCGTCGAAGCGGAGCGGGCGTTCCTTGATCGAACGGAATTTTCATGGCGAGATTGATTCGCTATGAGCGTGTGACGAGACTTAGCTCCGCGTGTTTTAGGACGGCTTCCACTTGTTCGCGCCTGACACCCGGAAACCATTCAAGAAATTCATCAATCGTCGCGCCCCCTTCAATGTTTTCGAATAGCGCACGGACCGGCACACGTGTCCCTTTGAACAGCCATGCTCCGCTGACCTTCTCAGGATTGCGGTCGACTTCGGGACAATCTTGCCAATCAAGCATGGCGTTATACTACGTGAGTTTGGGCCGAATTAACAGGCGGTATAGTCCCGCATTCCGGGCAGCGGTCGGGCGTGGCGCGGAGATCGTAGCCGCAGACCGAACATTTCCCCTCGTTCGCTTTCGGTCGTGCCATGAACCCAGACACGAAAAAAGTGATAAGCAACGTCATCAGAAATGGAGCGAAATAAAAGCCCCACCAGATCAGCAAAGAAGAATGCGGGTCCGTTTTCTGCGCCTCCTTCACGGTCTCTTTGACCAGCCATGGAAGCACTCTTACCGGCGCGGCAAGCCGTGCGGCGATGCGAACTGGCATCCCATAGTTTTGTAGTGCATCGCACAGTTCGATCCCGAAGCTCCCCGCCACATGGGCGATCAATAGACTGATTGTCAAGCCACGCGACACGCATGGAAAGTATCACTTCGGCTCCAAGGGCACAACATGCCAACACTCACGATCAACGACAGCCCGAACATTTTTCGTCCGAATCCCGGCTCCCAAGCCGCCTTCATGGACGACTACACCCACCGCTACTGTGCCCTCGCCGGTGGTTGGTTCGCCGGCAAGACCTGGGCGGGGGCGCGGAAGCTCGTCGATCTCCATCTGCACAACGCGTTCGACGCGAAGGACCGACCGACCGGTGTGAAAAGCGCGGTGATCGCCCCGACCTATCAGTTGGCCAACGACTTCGACCTCCCCGAGCTTCGCCGAACATTCGACGAGATGAACTTGTCGTACCGGTTCGTCGCCGACCCGAAGCGGTATTGCTTTCAGTTGCCGGACCTGGGGACGCGGAAGCAGCCGAGCGAGATTTTGATTCGGACGGCGGATTCGCCGGAGCGAATCACCGGGTGGACGGTCGGGGCGATCTGGGGCGATGAGGCGGCTCGGTGGAAATCAGACGCGTTCGATCCGCAGAATGATCCGTTCGTGCAAGCGGATGCGCGGCTGCGTCATACCAAGGCAAAATTCTTGCAGTTCATGGTGACGTTCACGCATGAAGGAGATGACACGCGCGTTTATCGGGATTTTGAGCGGGAGCCCAAGCCGGACCATGTGCTGTATCGGGCGGGGACGTTTGAAAATCCTCATGCCGCAGCGTTTGGCGGCGTGCAGAAACAGCAGTTGAGCGAAGAGTTGGCGGCTCAATATCTGGAAGGTCATGCGACTTCCACCGGTGGGCATCGCATGTATGGGAGCTTCGATGAAGCGCGGAATGTGGATGCGAATATCGCGTGTTCATCGAACGTGCCGCTGCAACTGGCGGTGGATTTTAACATCAGTCCGGGGATGCACTGCATTCTGGGGCAGCACTTCGCGGATGAGGATTTGCTGACGGCGATCTGGGAGATCCACGAGCCGCGCATGAGCGTGAAGCGGATGGTGATGGCGTTGCGGGAGGTGATTGAGAAGGAGTGGGGCGGCTGGCGGTGGAGCACGCCGTTGCAGATTTTCGGCGATGCCAGCGGAAGCGGGCATTGGGCCGGCGTGGGCGAAAGTTGCTATGACGTACTGTGCGAGTGTCTGCGCGTGGCGGGGGTGCCGTATCAGATGCGCGTGCCGCGAAGCAACCCGCATGTGGCGGATCGGGTGAACGCGGTGAATTGTGCGCTGAGCGATGCGGGCGGCAAGGTCCATTATCGGGTTCATCCGCGCTGCCGAAAGTTGATCGAGGATTATCGGGTGATGCGGTGGGCGGGCGATGGGTCGGCGGATAAGCGGGATGCGCAGCGCAGCCATGCGAGCGATGCGGATGGGTATCGGGTGCATTACCTGTTGCCGATCCGAAGGGTGGCGAGGGTCGGGGGGAAGATCGGGGTATTTGGGGGGACGATATGAGAAAGAGTGCATTTAAAAAGCTGGTTCTGGCACGGGCTTCCAGCCCGTGTTGGCGGGCCAGTGCGAAGAAGATTCTGATTTTTTAAAGCTAATTTCAAGTTTGATGTCGCTTACACGGGCTGGAAGCCCGTGCCACGGTGATGCCTTCAATCATTCTGGGGAATCCGGGTCGTCGCCTGCGGCTCCGATCCCGGCGTGTTGGGTTCAGACGCGGTTTATCAATCAACGGAAAACTTATGAAACTCATTGAAAAACTCTTTGGAGTCCGCGCTGTTTCCACGCCTGCTACGGGCGAGGAGACACGGCAGCAGGGGGTGGCGATGGCGGGGATTGGGCTGGGGCAGGTGCCGGGGTTTTTGCCGCCGCAGCCGGGGACGTATGGCGTGTATCGGCGGATGAGCGGGCACCCGACATTGGCACTGGCGAAGTCGATCGTCACCGCGCCGATTCTCGCGGGCAGTTGGTCGTTCGAGGCACGGCGGCCGGATGGCAGGCGGCCGCGCCGGTCGCCGGTGGGCAATGGGGTGCAGTCCGATCCGATCGATCGGCTGCTCGAAGACCGTTGCCGATTTGTGCAGCGGCAGATCGAACCGATGCGATCGGCGTTCTTGGGTGAATCGCTCCGTGCTTTAGAATTTGGTTGGCGGCCCTTCGAGAAAGTGTGGGACGTGCGCGAAGGCGCGGTGATTCTGCGGGGGCTCAAACCGCTGCTGCCGGACTTCACTTATTTGCAGGTAGATGCTCACGGCAACTTCGCGGGGATCATTCAGATGGATGTGCGGTTGGCGACGGAGAAGTCGTTCATCTACACGTATGACGGCGAGGCGGGGAATCTCTATGGACGCAGTCGCCATGAGAATGCACGGCAGGCGTGGAGCTGCTGGCAGCAGGTCGACGATCGCACGGCGCAGCTGGCGACGAAGGTCTCGGCGATCATTCCGCTGGTCCACTACCCGCTCGGCCAAAGCCGCGATGCCGCCGGGCAGCAGCGCGATAACGGCGACCTGGCGGATGTGATTCTGAATGGCCTCGGGTCCGGTCGCGGGGTGAAGCTGCCGAACCTATTTTCGAGCACCGAAGACCCGCGCCTGTCGGCGGACCTGGCGGGGAAATCATCCTGGATGGTCAGCTTTCTGGAAGCCGCGAATGCGTCGCAGAATCTGACGGGGCTGACGGAACGGCAACGGTATTACGACGCCCTGATGTTCCGCGCCTGGCTGCGGCCCGAGCGCGTGGGCCTGGAAAGCCGCCACGGTTCGCGGGCGGATGCGAGCAAACATACGGAGACCGGCCTGACGGATAGCGAACTGCTTCACGCCGACATCTGCGATCAATTCAATCGCGGCGTGGTCGATGAACTGCTCACGTTCAATTTCGGCCCCGAGGCGGCGGGCAGCGTGTATGTCTCGCCCGCCCCGTTGCAGGAAGCCAAACGCGCCCTGCTGCAAAAGCTGCTGGAAGCGGTGTGGGGAAACCCGGCTACGCTCGGTCAGTTTCTTCAGCAGGCGGATATGGATGCGGTCTTCGACGTGCTGGAAATCCCGCGCGGGGATGTGCCGATTGCGTTTCAATGAAGAATATCAGCCACGGATGGGGCATGGATGAACACGGATAAATGCGGGGAGCGGAAGAGTTGAGTACGACGAAAACACGAAAAGCACGAAGGGGAATGCGAAGAGATTTATTTTTGGAATGCTTTGGAATGAACTTCGTGTTTTCGTGCTTTCGTGGTTCTCTACTCTCCTCTGATCCCCGCACTCATCCGTGTTCATCCGTGCCCCATCCGTGGCCAAACCGTATTTTTTGTGGGGTTTAATAAGATATGAATCAGGACGAATCTCCATCGTTGTCGTCATCGGACGACAGGTCTTCTCCCAGGGTCTATTACCTGCACACCGCCGAGGCATTGATGCCGACGACCGTGGTGCCATTTCCGAAGGAGGTGAACGGGCAGCCGGTGGCTTATTTCTGGGCCGATGGCATTCGCGTCGGGCGGTATCTGCACCCGGCGGGAAAGTTTGAGTTGCACGTCGACGAGCAGCGGCTCGATGGTTGGGTGGAAAATTTCCAACGCATGAAAGCCGCCGGGGTGGATGTGCCGGTTCCGGTCGATCACTCCAGCAGCGCCCGCGATAATCTCGGCTATGTCGTCGATATCCAGCGGGATGGCGACCGTCTCAAACTGCTGCACCAACTGATCGGCGAAGATGCCATCAAACTGGCGGCGCGAAACAAGGTGTCGCTCGGCATCGATCCGCAATTCGTCGACGGGCAGGGGAATGCGTTCGGCGATTGCATCATTCATTCATCGCTGACGCCGGTGCCGGTGGTGACGGGGCAGGCGGGATTCGTGCCGCTGGCGACTCTGCCGAAGTCGGCCCTGGTGTTTCATCGGGCGGTGAATGAACCGTTGCGGAATGAATACGCCGATCTGTTTCGGCGACGGGTGGATGGGTTGGTGTCGGCGGGGAATATCACACCGGCGTGTCGGGATCGGATCGTGCGGCTGTTTCAGCCGCGCGATCATGCGGGGGTGATGCTGCTGTCGCGGGATGCCGGGGTGTTGGATGAGTTGGTGGCGGCGTTGGAGCAGAATCGCGCCGTTTCACTGGGAGAACGGAGCGGCCTGCAAACGCTCTCGCGTCTGGTGCCGGGGGAGGAATCGACCGTCGATGCGACCTTGCAAACCCAGATGGTCCGCATGGCGAACGGCAAGTAGTTTTCATCGAATCGAATCGAATCGAATCAAATCCAAGCCGGGGCGGAGCAGTTCGCTGGCGCAAACCGCTCCACCCCGGCTTGGAGAGTGGACTTAAACTCAATTTACCAAGGAAGAAGTCATGAACAATCCCATCACTGGTTTACCGGGTATCGGCACGGCACGCGTGGCGACGCCGCGTGAAATTCTCGCGGGCAATGCGCAGTTTTCGCAATTTGTGCCGGGTCTGCGGGTCATCGATGGAAGCCGCAGCCGCGATCCGCTGAATGTTCCGGATGTGGATGTGCTGCGGGCGGGCCTGTTGCTCGGCAAGACGACCGCCGGCAAATATGCGCCCAGCGTCATCGGGGTGCTGACCACCGCAGCCGTGGCCGGGGCGACGAGTCTGACGGTTGCGCCGGCGGTGGCGATTGAGATCGTCCGCCGACTCGGCACCAGCGGCACGTTCAAGCTCACCGGCCCACCGGCGGCGGCCGGCACGGTGGCGACGCAGGTCATCACGTATAGCGCGGTAAACACCTCCACCGGCGCAATCACCTGCACCGCCACGTCCGCCGCCGCCATCGCCGGGGCATACGTGCAGCCGACGGATGGCAGCGAGACGATCGTCACTCTGCTCGGCAACAAATGGGGCGTGAAGGTGACGGATCTCAGCGGCAACAGCACGGATGTGATGGAAGACCAATTGCTGCTGGCCGGGCATGTGAAGACGGCGAATGTGGTCAACTATCCGGGAGATGTAAGCCTCGTGGCGTTTGTGAAGAATTCGCTGAGGGGGCTTTGTCCGGCGATGACGTTTGATGATGCCTACTAACAAAAATGACGAATGACGAAATCCGAGGGGGACGAATTACGAATGACGAAATCCGATGGAGATTGAATTACGAATGACGAAATTCGAATTCACGAATCAATTACGAATGAATGAATGACGAATAACGAAACGAAAAACGCCTTGTCTTGTTTCGTCATTTGAATTTCGTCATTCGTAATTCATCCTCTTACA